>JAZORS010000154.1:0-2742 GCA_045656725.1 Eubacteriales bacterium
CCCTCGGATGAGGGGTGTTAAAAATAAGTGAAAAAAGAACTGCGGGAATTTTGCCCCGTGAGGACTGAGCGGAGCTTCGTAGGCATAGCAAAGCTGTGACCTAGGTGTCTCCACGGGAGACGGCGGGGCAATGTTGCGAATCCCTCGCCACTGGCGACGTGATTTTCGTGACCAAAGAAGTACCAAACAAAAACACCCCTCGGATGAGGGGTGTTTTTGTTTGGAGCTGCTACCCAGATTCGAACTGGGGACCTCATCCTTACCAAGGATGTGCTCTACCAACTGAGCCATAGCAGCAAATCCGGAGTTTTGCCTTCACGGACTTTTACATTATAACAAATGATGCGGTTTTTGTCAATAGATTTGTGAAAAATTTTTATACTGCTTTTTCGTCTGATGGATATAATAGAAATTTGTCGTCGCCGGAGTAGTAAATTCCAAGGAAAATATCCTCTGCTTTTCCGTACCCTTCAAGCTTGATTCGCTTGTTGAGCCACTGTGCGTTCCGACCGATTTTCTTGAGGTTTTCTTCCATTATTCGCCCGTCAAGTATGACCTCTGTTCCCACTTGCGCCGGCTTCGTTTTTATAGCCATATCGCTTGGAGTAAGTGGGCGGTTTTCGGATTTCGGCAGTATCGTCAAGCGTCCGTTATACTCGAAAACGGCAGTTTGTATTTCTTCCGGATTGAAATAGCCTTCCTCACGGCAAAGGAGTAGAAATTCCGCAAGGTCAAGCTTTGCTTTGGCTAAATTTTTTCTGTAGATTTTGCCGTCGCTCATAAGAATGCTCGGAGTTCCGTTAATGTATTTTCTAGTCCTCGGAAATTTGAGGGTAATAGCGCTCAGAGCAACAGAAACTCCACCATATACGCCCAGCGCAATAAGGGATTGCCACGGCGCATCAATATTCGTCGCAAGCTCTGCAGAAATCGAGCCGATGGTGATTCCGCAAACATAATCGAAAAAATCAAGCTGGGATATTTGCTTGTGCCCCATGAGCTTCGTTATTATGAACATTGCGCCAACGGACAGAAATGAGGTTAGTATAACTTTAATAATATCCATACAGACCCTCCGTTTTCGTTAGTTTCCCAAAATGCCCGCATGATATTCCGAAATTTGCACTTATCGCTCCGTTCCTCGTCGCCAATTAGAAAAAGCTAAATGCGCCCGAAGCAAAACGACCAAAAATCAAAGCGTTTTTCGGATATTTCAAAAACAAAACTAAATTTGAAAAATCCCTTGACTTTTTCTAAAACAGGTGCTATAATGTATTAGGTTTTTGTAGATGTGGTAAAAATTTCGCTTCTACACGCCGCGACTATGTTTCAAGAGTTCAGCCCGCTAGGGCGCGCGGACTTAACTAAAACGGTTCGTGCATCTTGCAAAAAACAAAATTTAATGGTATCTGGGTGTGGCGCAGTTGGTAGCGCGCTACCTTGGGGTGGTAGAGGCCGCAAGTTCAAGTCTTGTCACTCAGACCAAAATCGGAGGTTCAATCGAACCTCCGATTTTCTTTTGTTTTCTCGCAAATCCTCGCGAAATCTCGCGTTTTCGCGATATAATCAATGGGCTTGTGCTTCCCTACTTTGAGGGTTGAACAAGCCCATTTTTCGCACTTGACCACATGTTTGACCACTTACGGAGATTTTTGCCTTATTTTCGGCTGTTTTTCGATAGTTTCAAGGCGGTGATCGCGAGCTGCGATTACCGCCTGTTTTGCTCTATTACTTCAAATCGATTTTTATGTGCGGATTGCTTTTTAAGATTTCAAATGATGCTCTAAGTTCTTTAATTGGTAAAGGCTGAAAATGGCTTCCTTCCACTTGCTCTCTGCTTTTCATTTTAAAAACAACGGGAACTTTTACATCATATTTCCTACAGAATTCGCCGTATATACCTATGCCATCTATAATTGTCTTTGCAAAGTGGCTGAAGAAGTCGATATAAAACGCATATATAAGCGCGCTCATATTATCCACAAGCGAAGGCAGATCAACTTGATCACCCATTTTTTCGATGTCAGCTTTCGAATGTTTCCAATTGCTGAATTGTAACAAGTGCTCCTTTGTACAAATGATTCTACACCCCTCATCGGCGTGTTCCTGATATATTGAGTACGGGAATTCGCAATGTACTATGTAATTGCGGAAATTAGCCCAAAATCTATACTCCATATGTTCATCATAGAATTTATGACACATACTATCAAACATATCAAAATCTTGTTCGGATGCTCTTTTTTTCAACAGGCGCGTCTCCATATCTATGTATGTTTTTATCGAAGAGGCATAGTTCAAGACAGCCTTATTGGCAAGCATTATTGCCCTTTCTGGTTTTATCTTGTGCTTTGGCAATTCCTTTAAATTTTCCGAACTCATATATCTTTTAAAGGTTTCACCGTTTTCCACGACAATATCTTTTATTTGAGTAATACTGTGATATAGACTACATACTGCAAAAGCCGAATTCAACATTGCAAGTTCATCTTGAGTAATCTCATCTTTTATTACGATTGATGGATCAGATTTATCTGAATGGTATGTTTCTGCAACAAATAGCTTTATCTTTTCCATTTAACCCTTCCTCGTTCTGTAAATAAAAATATTTATCAGCACACATCAACACTCCACCGCTACCTTAATAACTCCGTCTCGTTTGTTTTCAAACAGTTCATACGCCTCGTCGATCTTAGAAAGCGGATAGGTATGCGTGATCAGCGGCTCGGTATCGAGCTTGCC
>JAZORS010000155.1:0-2992 GCA_045656725.1 Eubacteriales bacterium
GATATATAATCGGATAAAGGCTTGTAACCGGTGTGGTCACTGTACTCACCCTCTTTGAGAGTCAAGAGCATAGTATACACATCCTCACCAGACGCACGGATCAAGGCCTGCGGCGCATCACTTGTTGAGATATTGCAGAAATACCCCATTGCCGCGCCGTGCTTTTCGATATATTTAAAAAGCTTTTTATACGAACCTTCAAGATGACCCGTTCTGCCCGAGTCGAGGTTCACGTTTGTAATATCCACGTTATCGCTTGAATAAACGTAAAATTCTTCGATACCGCCGTCCGCGTTATTCGAGTCGAGATCAATTTTCAGCTCCTCTATACCTTCAAAGGTAACGTGGATATAGGGATGGCTCATTGCCACCTCATCAACAGCATTGGTATAATTCGACGAATCATTGAGATAAGCATAGATCTCCTCAGCTTGTGCGCCGTGGAACACAGCCTCGTCCATAATACTGCCGCCTATATCGTGAGCAACAAGCTTGCAGACGATCCCGTCTTCCGACTCAAGAGTGATCTCTTTCGGATCACCCGTTGTGATATTGTCAAACAACGCACCGTCGCCGATGCCGACGCAAGACGGGAGAAGAAGAACGATAAAAAAGATAAGCGATAGAGATACAAACGCTTTACTGCGTTTATATAAAAAGTTTTTCATACCAGATAGCCTTTCAAAAACTCATACAGTCCGGAAATTTTGCCGAAATATCCCGAATCTTTATGAAATTTATCAGTCACCGCAACTTTGAAAATTTCTTTGCCGCCGTTAATGTCAACAAAAGTAACCTCGATACAGTCTTTGTAACTGAATCCGTTATTTTCACCCGAACTTTCAAACTTCGAGTTAATAAACACGCTATAGATTTCCTCAGCATCATTTCCGATGAGGTCAACCTTGGAATCAACATTACCTTTTTTGTACAAAATAATCTTGCAATCTGCTATCTCTCCGAGTTGCGCTATGGATGAAGATTTTACCAATACCCCTTTAAGAAGTGCTTGTTCCGTTTCTATACCCGCACCCGTTTCAATAGAATCTTTTTCTATTGCAGGTGCGCGCCCAACTCCGGCAACCAGCGCACCGTCGCCGATTCCGTCACAGGAGGAAAAAAGCATTAAACATAACAGAAATAAAGAAATAAATTGAAGTTTTTTCATTATAATATCCTCCTCATCTTTTAACCTTATTTAATGTAATCCATAAGTTTTTTGTGGATGCCTTCTATTTTGAAATAAATATCGTGTTCTCCCTCCAAGAATCCTTCGTAATACCCAACCGTATCGTCATTGTTTACATAAAAACCCGCCCTTCCGTATTCGCTTGTGAAGAACAGCTGGATCGTTTCCATGCTATTTGTAGGTATGACAGGTTCATCATGCTCCTCCCTATCCGAGGTCATAAGAAGCTTATAGATCTCTGCGGCATCTTCGACGCTGAGGTCATGACTTTCAGGCTTGGGGGCTATCGTTATCAACACTCCCCCATCCGGTTTTATCGACTCGGATGCACAAGAAATCACTTTCTGATAGATCCCTTCGCTATAACCATCGAGCACTCCGGACCACACACTTATAGCAGCTCCGATTTCGGTTATCTCAACGTAATCGTTCGCATATATGCGGAATCCGCCTTGCAATCTAAGATCGTCTTCGGAGCCAAAATAAAGATTCAAATCAATATAGGTTTGATTCTTGTCGGGATTAACAATTTCCTTTTGAAGATCTCGCTCGCTGTAAAAAATTATATCGTAGAATTCTTTTGCCACAGCATAACCAAAGCTGAGATCCGCTTGCAACTCACCGCCCGGCGAATACATCTTGAAGACGGCTTCCCGACCCGTTTCAACGTACTGACCAACTCCGGCAACGTACATTTCATCCGTTTTAATATTTTCGGGCAGTTTTTCGGCATTTTTATCACCCGAGGTTTGGATATTATCAAACAACGCGCCGTCGCCGATTCCCGCGCAGGACGAAAACACCGGTAAAATTAAAACACACGCTAAAATAACGCATAGAAATTTGTATTTGCTGTTCATTTTCATCCTCCCCAATCTGTAGTTTTATTTTAAATACTCCATAATCTTATCGTAAATACCCTCGGAGTAGCGGTCTAAAAAGAATGCATTGCCCTCCAAAAATCCGTGGCTTTGCGTAATTTCTCCGTTTTGTTCGACTTGAAATTGAGCGCTACCGCTGTCCGCAGAAAATGAAACAAGAATATAATTCGGCGAGAAAGTTGATGCCGGACTCTGACCCAACTCCAGTATTTCGGCAGACATAATGAGCTCGTATATCTCTGCCGCTTCATCTGCTCCGAGTTCGATCCCCGCCGGTCGGGATGCACTGAGACTGTTCACAGCTCTGAGCGTTACCGAAGTCGGATTTACCGACGTAGTATCGTCATCTGCGCTGACGTTGCTTTCACCCGAGGTTTGGATATTATCAAACAGCGCGCCGTCGCCGATGCCCGCAAAGCAGGACGGAAGCATAAGCACGGCAAGAAGAATTGCCGTAAACATTATTATAAATCTAAAATTCTTAATCATTTTATCGGCGTACAGTACTTTTCGCATTCAGCATATGCGCCGCGGATCTTTCCGAGGGGTGTGTTTTTGCCTGATGCTCCAACTCGCATTTTCATTACGTAGTTATCAGCCCAGACACAATATTTTTCAACGTTTCCGTCTTGATCTGTAAATTCAACGGTGATGTAGTCCGAGATATTTTCTTTTCTGCTCGAGGTGCTGTCAATCTTTCCGTATGCAAGTGCGGTGTATATATCTTGCGCAAGGTCATTAACTGGATAGCTGCGATCCTGCATTGTGCCCGACAGATTATATCTAAACACACCGCATTGAACGATCTTGCCAAGCTGAGCAAAGCTTGATCTTTCGGTATTCAAATCAGATTTAGTCTCGGCAGGTTCGGTTTCAGCAGAATCGTTTTCGATAGACTCGGTTACAGCCGGTTCGGTTACAG
>JAZORS010000156.1:0-12341 GCA_045656725.1 Eubacteriales bacterium
CGCTTGCCTTATACGTGCCGAGCGAGATTGTTCCCTCGGGGCATTGCGAGGTTACGGTTACAACAGAGCCTGCCTCAAATGCACGGCGAATAATAGGCAAAAGCGCATGCCCCTCGCCGGGGATATTGCCCGAGCCGAAGCCTTCAAGCACGATGCCACGGAGCTTTTCGGTTAAGAGGCTTTCAAAAACAGGAAAGCTGATTCCGGGGAAGATTTTAAGAACGCCGATAGGAATACTCTCAAAACGGCAAAGCGAAAACGGCTTGTCACACTTTACACGTGCCCCATGGTCCACGGCAGGATAATACTTGATTTGCATACCTGCATGGGCGAGATGAGGAAAGTTAGGGGAATCAAAGGCTATAAGGTCGTCAGCCGACATTTTCGTTGCACGGTTGCCTCGAAGAAGCCGTCCGCCAAAGTAAAGCAACACCTCACGGTGCTTGCCGTCAGCGGCAATAATAACCGAGGTCACAAGGTTATCAAGACCGTCGCTACGGATTTCGGAAAGCGGAATTTGCGAGCCCGTCAGAACGACAGGCTTATCAAGATTTTCAAGCATAAATGAAAGCGCCGATGCCGTATATGCCATCGTGTCTGTTCCGTGCAGTATAACGAAGCCGTCATACGAGGCGTAGCGTGAGGCGATAACCTCGCCGATTCTGTTCCAGTCGTCAACAGCCATATCCGAGGAATCAAGCAAGGGGTTAAGCTCAACAAGCTCGTATTCAGGCATGCCTTCGGCGTGAAGGTCGTCAATCTTATCCAGCGCAGTTTTCAAATATCCCGCCTTCGGGGAAAATCCCTCCGGCGTGCGCACCATGCCTATCGTACCGCCAGTATGTATTAAACAGATTTTTTTGTTCATAAAAAGTTCCTTTTAAGACTATTGTGTTTGAAAGCTATTATACTAATTATATCATAGCTTTTTCAATAAAGCAACCGAGGGAGGCGGAATTTGAAATCTGCGTCAAAATCACGCCAAAGGCGTGGATATCATCAATGCGGAGCATTGTATATCACCAACGGCTTGACGTTGTATATCATCAAGTCGCAGGAGGATACACGCTGGAGCGTGACGAGATACAGCCCCAAAGGGGCTGATGATATACACCGCACTTCGTATGGTGATGATATACCAAGCCTGCGGCTTGGATAAAAAAATCCTCGTTCCGAAGAACGAGGATTTTTTGGCAGCGGAACTAGGATTCGAACCCAGACATACAGAGTCAGAGTCTGCTGTGCTACCTTTACACAATTCCGCTATATTAAGTTTTGATTTTAGATACAGAGTTTGCCGCTCGGGGTGTACTCTTTGCGGACTGTTCCGGTTTTACGACGGGGAGCTGAAATCTCCTCGCAAGGCAATATATCGCCGCCGGCGATATGCAGAGTCTGCTGTGCTACCTTTACACAATTCCGCTATATTAAATTTTCATCTTCAAGGCAGAGTCTTTCGTGCTACCGTTATCCGCATTTTTAAATGCTTGACTATTTTATCACATAAAACTTACTTTGTCAATACTTTTTTTGTATTTTTGCCGAATTTTTGGTTTTTATCCCTTCGGTATGAGATTATATATAAATTTGATATGAAAGTTTTAAAAATTGCTGATATACGCCACTCTGTGTTGACTTTTGCCTTGAAGTATGGTATAAGTAAAGCAAAGACAGTTTTAAATACGAGTATTAATATAAGCAGAGGAGATGAACGCATTGAAAAAGAAATATGTTTTATTTGCCGTTGCGGCACTTGTTTTAATCGCAATTATCGCTGTTTGTATATGGTGTTTTTCGCCTAAAAACAATGAGGCAAGAGAAACGGCAGAGCCCGGAGAATATATCTTTGAAGCTTCGGACGAAATATCCAAACCCAGATTTGTACTGAATGAAGACGGAACGTTTCAAATGATTTTCGGTATGTTAAGCAGCTATATAGGAGACGGAACTTACACGTATAAGAATGGCAGGTTAACTTTGAAAACGGACGATGGAAAATACAAATATTGCTTTGATTCTGTTGGAGATACCTTCGTGTTTGATGCCAAAGCCTCATCCGGCATGGTTTGGTATTCCGGTATGACCGACGGGTGCGTGTTTAAATACGGAAGTGAGTTTGAATAATATAAAAAGACCTTTGCGGAGTTGTTTTTGCAAAGGTCTTTTTTCTTTGTTTTTTAACCCTGCGGAGCAGGATTTTATTTCGGGATAGCGAAGAAAACTCGTTACTCCACCTCGTAGCTTGCGTAGTCGCTTCTGTTTTCGATTGAGGGAAGCTCCTTGCCTGCGAATGTGTTGTTTATGTTGCGGAATTTAAGATTCGTTGCGTAAACGTCCTCGCTGATGCGGACTGTGGGCGCTTCGGTTTCCTCGTTTCTTTCGTTTCTATAAACATTTTCGACGAGCACGTTTTTGCAGGTGATTCCCTTTTCAAACCAGATGAGCGCACCGGTTTTGTTTGCATTTCTGTGATTTTCGGGGCACATACCACGGCTTTTTGAAACGTGAATGTCGGAAATGTGAATGTTTTCAAGAATCATGGGCTTATCTTCACGTATCGGATAGTGGTGAGTGAAAGAAACTGCATAGTAGCGGAACTCACCGTGAATATTCTTAATGTGAATATTGCGGATTGCATCGCCACGGGAAAGGAGACGGACACCCGTGTAGCCGTTATCGCAATATACGCCGTCAACGACTATATCCTCAACGTCGCCATGGGTTATTTCCGTTCTGACGGTTGCGTTTGCGGTAAGAGCAACGTGGTCGTCGTTTGCGTTTCCGTGGATATTTTTAATAAGTCCGAAGCGGGCGGGACCCTGAATGTGAACGCCGTCCATATTGGGATTTACGAGGTTATAGTCAAAGTAAACGTTTTCAACCGTGAAATACTTTGTGTCGGCAATCTGTATTGCAAACGAGGTGGGGTCCTTAAAGGTGATATTTTTGACTGTGAGATGCTCGGTGTGAACAAGGCGCACCATAAGCACTACAAGAGAGTTCGTGAGATATTTTTCGTAAACGCAGGGCTGGTCCTCGTTCTTTATAACTTCTCTTTTCTGGTTAGCATGGTTTCCGTCCCAAACTCCGCCCTCGATGGTGATATTGCGGTTAAGGCATTTTCTGTAAAGACCGTCGTTATCGAGAATTGAACAGTTTGCTCCGTCAGCAAGGCGAAGCGTTGCTCCCGATGAGAGCTTAAAGTGAGTTTCGTCGTGGATAATAAGGGGGTGGGTGATAAGATATTTTCCGTTGGGAAGCTTAACAAGTCCCTGTTTATCGAGAAGCTTCTGTATTGCCGCAGTATCGTCGTGGATACCGTCACCGTAAAGTTTAGTTCTAAATCCCATTGTTAAATCTCCTTAATCTTATGGTTGCATGTAAAAATTATATTGGAATACTAAGGCAAACAATTCCGAGAACGCCCACGATAACGCCGATAAGCTTGCGTTTATTAAGACGCTCCTTGAATACTGTAGAGGAAACGAGAACGGAAAGAATCATAGCTCCTCCGTTTGCGACGGGGAAATAAATCATACTGTCAAGGTTTCCCGCAAGTGTGAGGTTTATCATACAGTAAAGCCCGATTACTGCGCCCGATATAGCGCCGAAGGAAATCAGAGTTTTCGCTTTAACGCTACCCTCTGCATTCGTCTTTGATTTTGCCGTGACGGCGCTTACTATAAATGCAAACAAAAGCATGAAAAGGCAGGCAACGAAAACGAACATTCCCTTTTCCTCTTTGCCGGGGGTGCTTTGGTGTATTTTCTCCATAACGCCCGCCATACCGGAAAGGAAGAATGCGACAGCGCCGAGGATAAGCCATTTTTTCGACACGGAGCCGGACTTTTCGCCCTCGCTCTTGCCGTCTTTAAGAAGCCAGAGGGATGCCGCCATTAAAACGATGCCAACGCCCTGCAGAATTCCAAACGGCTCGTGCCAGAAAAGAGGTCCTGCAAGAGAGGGAATGAGCATACCGTACATTACGAAAATGGTGGTAAGTGTCATTGTGCCGAGCTTCATAGCGGTTATGCTTATCGTCTGAAGCGAGAAAACTATCACGGCATACGAAAAAGCGCAGATAACCGTTGATAAGGAAAGCTTAAAGCCGGAAAAGAAAAGCGCCACAAGGGCAACGAGTGCCGCGACGGTGTAGGTTGCGCCGTTAAAGATAAAGGTTGAAAAAAGAGTGGGCTTTACAGTTTTCGCATAAGCGTTATAAACGGAGCTTTTTGCAACAGAGAGTATTATGGAAACTCCGAGAAGCACGTAATATATCATTTGAATTCTCCTTATTTCTCATTTTGCGCAGATTTGCAAAGAACGGGCAGCTGCAATTCTGTCAGCCATTCGGAAACGTTATCCCTGTTCCAAGCGCCCGAAATGTAGCGCTCACGGGGCTCGCCGACAAGCTCGTAGCCGTTTTCCCTCGCCCAGTTGACTGCGAAAAGGTAGGCGTCCCTGAGGGTGTCGTAGCTTCCCCGGTGCAAAACACTAACGGCGGAAATCTCTTCGATTTCCTTGAATTGCAAGTTTTCGGTGTCTTTGCCGAATCGGTCAACCGATTGGGCGTATTCAACGAATACGTTGGATTCTCTGTACCCCTCGTCGGGATAAATAATACAGCAGTAATCGGGCTCGGCAAACTTAACCTCGGGGTTTGTTCTGCGAAGCTCGCCAAGGCAATTTTTAATAAAGGCGTTGATGCCCTCGACATTTGATATGTAGCCACGGAAGCAACAAACGAGTCGGCTTTCGATTTTTTTGAGCTCTGCCGTGTACTTTTGGCGTTTGGTGCTGTCGAGCATATCGTCAATAAAGTTTATTGATTTTTTTATTTCCTCCACTCTCTGCGTGAGAAGTTCCCTTTGATATTCGAGAAGGGCCTGTTCTTTTTCACTTTGATTTATAAGGAGCAATATGGTTTCGTTTGAAAAACCGGCTGATTTATAAAGCGAGATTCGGTGCGCAGTTTCGAGCTGCTCATCGCTGTAATATCGGTATGAGGACGAGGCGTCTATCATAGAGGGCTTCAAGAGTCCGATTTTATCGTAATAGCGCAGGGCTTTTATGGTTATTTTAGCGAGCTTTGAAAATTCACCTATGCGAAGCATACTGTTCTCCTTTCAGGGCATGTGGGAAAATCCCTGATTTTCGGTGTGGTGCCACAAGGCAACACTGTTAATTTTACTGTCAAGAAAAATTAACGCCATATATAGTATACACCCTACCACAAGGGGAGAGTCAAGTGCTTTTTTTATTTTTTAAAAACATTTTGGGAAAATGTTGAAAATCCAGGGCGTTTATGCTATAATTCGAATGAAAGGCGGTGTAAATATGCCAAAAATTCAAATTTTGGGTTCTGCTTCCGGGACTGAGCCGATACAAAACCATCATCACACCTCGGTGGTAATCAGTGTAGGCGAGGATAACTATTTCTTTGATGCAGGCGAGAACTCGTCACGTCTTGCTCACCTTGGCGGAGTTGATTTACTTAATACCCGTGCGGTGTTTATCTCGCACGTTCATTACGACCATATTGGCGGTCTTGCCGGAGTCTTCTGGAATATAAAGAAGCTTTGTTCAAGGAAAAAAAGCGCTGCTAAATATACGGAAATACCTCTCTTCATTCCCGAAATTAAGGCATGGAACGGAATTTCGGATATGCTCCTTGCGGGCGACGCTAAAATCTTTGAAAAAACCTTTTCCGTTCTTCCCCAAAAGCCTTGCGAGAGCCTTATTTACGAGGACGAAAACATAAAGGTTTTTGCTTTCGGAACGCATCATATGCCACCGCTTGAAAACGGAGAGCCTCGCTCGTTCTCATATAGAATAGAGTTTGACGGCTTTTCCATGGTGTATTCGGGTGACGTAGGCTCGGCAGAGGACCTCGTTTTGCCCGTTGGCTGTGGCTGTGACCTTCTTTTAGCAGAAACAGGACACCACAAGGTTAAGTCGATTTGCGATTTTGCAGAAAGCCATGCGGTAGGAGAGCTTGTTTTCTATCACCACGGAAGAGAAATTCTTAACTCGATGCCGAGCGTCAAGGAAGCGCTTGATGCTTGTTCGGTTAAGACTACGCTTGCAAGCGACGGGATGGTTATTGAAAGATAAAGTCGATTGAAGGTATGCTTGCGTTAAAAGGTGTAAAATGATATAACACCTATCGATAGGAAGAGGACGAAGAATTCTAAAATTCTTCGTCCTCTTTTTTGAGAAACTCTGCTTCTGTAGCCACGGAAGCAATTTTTATTATGTCGATATGCCGAGTTTCGCTCGGCTTGATATATTCGCCTGTTACTTCTCGTGCGAAGCACATATCGAGTCCTTAAGGACATATCGAGCACTTTGTGCATATCGATCGCCGCAGGCGAATATCGATGCATACCTGCTCTGCGGCAGGTATGTCAATGGTCGTTTTGCAACCCTCGGTTGTCGATAAATTCTGGTTAACTTCGACAAAACTCGCAAAAAACGCCGAAATTAGCAACTAAAGGTTGCGAATAATGTTCCTTTCGGTTGGTTGCACATTTCGTCTCTCTTTGATATAATGAAAAGAGTATAAAAGATTTTATAAGGAGAAGGTTTTATGAGAATCGGCGAAAAAATAACTTTTTTACGTGAAGAAAAAGGACTTTCCCAGGACGCACTTGGCGAGAAGCTTTCCGTTTCACGCCAGTCAATTTCAAAATGGGAATTAGGCCAGGCGCTCCCCCAGATAAATAAAATTCTTGAAATATGCAATCTTTTCAACGTGTCAGCGGACGCTTTGCTTCGTGACGACGTTATTATTGGAAAAAAGAAAAAGAACCCGATAGCAAATATCGAGGGAAAAAACAAATATTTCGGCACGGACGGATTCAGAGGCGAGGCAAACGTCGACTTGACTGCAGACCATGCTTTCCGCATCGGTCGTTTCCTCGGATGGTATTTCTCTTCCCCGCTTTCGGGCTGCCAGATACACAATTACAGACCCCGTGTGGTTATAGGTAAGGATACCCGCCGTTCAAGCTATATGCTTGAGTATGCGGTTGCCGCAGGTCTTGCGGCTTCGGGCGCTGACGCTCACCTTTTGCACGTTACGACAACGCCCAGCGTTTCATACGTAACACGTACGGACGAATTTGACTGCGGTGTTATGATAACGGCATCACACAACCCATTCCACGATAACGGTATTAAGGTTATAAACAGAGATGGCGAGAAGCTTGACGATGCTACCTCGTTTCTTATTGAGGCGTACATAGACGGCGAATATAAAAAGCTCGGTCTTGACGGCGATATTCCCTACGCTACGGGCGAAAAGCTCGGATGCGTTGTTGACTACGTTGCCGGAAGAAACAGATACATTGGTTATCTTATCTCGGTTGCATCACGTTCTTACCGTAATCTTAAAATCGGTCTTGACACGGCAAACGGCGCTTCCTGGATGATGGCAAAGTCTGTTTTTGAGGCTCTTGGCGCACAGGTGTATATCACGGGCGCAAATCCCGACGGACTTAATATAAACCGTGGCTGCGGCTCAACGCACATTGAAAATCTTTGCGAGATGGTAAAACGAGAGCATCTTGACGTCGGATTTGCCTTTGACGGCGACGCTGACAGATGCCTTGCCGTTGATTCTGACGGAAACGTTGTTGACGGCGACGGAATACTTTATATACTCGGCTTGCGCTTAAAAGAGCGTGGAATACTTGAAAACAACACGATAGTTACGACTATTATGTCAAACACCGGCCTTTACCGTGCGCTTGACGAGGTGGGCATTAACTACTGTGCAACCAAGGTTGGCGACAGATTCGTTTACGAGTGCATCAAGGACTGCGGTTATTCCCTCGGCGGCGAGCAATCAGGACACATAATTATCAAAAAGTACGCTACCACAGGTGACGGAATACTTACCGCAATTATGATTTGCGAGGAAATATGCGACAGAAAGCTTCCCCTTGCAACTCTCGTTAAGCCCGTAGTTTTATTCCCGCAGAAAATCAAGAGCATTCGTGTTTTCGACAAGGCGGCAGTTGCAAACGACAAGGACGTTATCGAGGCAAAGAAAAGGGTTGAAGAAAAAATCGGCAAGGACGGAAGAGTGCTTCTGCGTGAAAGCGGAACGGAGCCTGTTATACGTGTTATGGTTGAAGCTAAAACCGAGGCGCTTTGCGACGAGTATATTGAAGAAATCGCTTCCGTTATAGAAGGAAAAGGCATTTAACGCAAAAAACTATTCACTAAATAGGCGAATGGAGATCGAAATGGCTGATTTTGAGAGAAAAATAAAAACGCGCGAGCTTCTTACGGCAACTTCGCCCTATATAAAAGAGCTTTTTGACAGGACGGAATACGCCTGGGAAGTTCTCCCTCTTATAAAGGGATATATTAAAGAGCTTATTGCATCGGGGGCGCTTGACTCGTTTACCGAGATTTCCGAGGGCGTTTTCGTCGGCGAGGGCGTTAAAATAGCAAGAACTGCGGTTATCGAGCCGCCTGCTATTATCGGAGCGGGAACGGAGATAAGACCCGGCGCATTCCTCAGAGGAAACGTTATAGCGGGCGAGGGCTGCGTTATAGGAAATTCCACGGAAATAAAGAATGCCGTTCTTTCCGACAGAGCGCAAGTGCCGCATTATAACTACGTTGGAGATTCGGTGCTTGGCTACCATGCGCATATGGGTGCCGGCTCTATCTGCTCGAACTTTAAGCTTGACGGCTCGAACGTCAAAGTTAAGCTGGACACGGTTTACGAAACGGGACTTCGCAAATTCGGTGCGATACTCGGAGATAATACTGACATTGGGTGCAACTCGGTTTTAAATCCCGGAACGGTGATAGGAAAAAACACCGCCGTTTATCCGCTTTCTTCCGTTAGGGGCGTTTTGCCTGAAAACTGCATAGTAAAAGCAGGCGGGGAGATTGCAAAAAAGAAGTAAAACTTATAGGCTGTCGTATTTAGGAATAAAAAGAAGAGGCATTATCTTTAACGATATTGCCTCTTAATTTTTTATTTCTCGTCTTCGCTATATTCTATAATATCGGAAATGTTGCAACCGAGAGCGGCGCATATTCGGTCTAAAATATAGCTGTCATATCGAACAACTCGATTTTTGTAATAACGGTCTATCGTTTGAAACTTAACGTCAACTCGTTTCGCAAGCTCATAGCGTGTAATTCCGTGCTCGTCAAGATACTTATCTATAATTAGTTTTACCATGTGCATATCCTCCGTTCGATATATATTCTAACGAATATATACCTTACTTGACAATCTACTTAATTTAGTATATACTCATATAAGGATATAATAACTGGAGGAAAGAGAAATGAAGCTTTTGGTTGCGGGCTCTCGCAGTATTAAAGATTTTGATTTGTCACCATACATTTCTTCTGAGGTTGACGTGATTATAAGCGGAGGCTCAAGCGGCATTGATGCATTGGCTGAAAAATATGCCGACTCACATCGTATATCCAAATTTATTATCCGGCCTAAATATCAACTTTACGGACGGGCGGCGCCTCTGAAACGGAATGAAGAAATGGTAGACATGGCAGACGCTGTACTTGTAATTTGGGACGGTGTATCAAAAGGCACACAGCACACGGTACGTTATTCGAATAAAAGTCGAAAATCTGTTGTTGTGGTAAAGGTCATATATTAAATTTCCGGTTTTGCTCATTCTAAGTATAATTGTGGGTGTTTTGGGGAAGATAGCAAAAAAACGGAGGATTAAGAAATGATTGAACAAGATACGGTAAAACTGCTTCGTGAATGCGATTCGGGGATAAAAATGGGAATTGGCTCGATAGAGGACGTTTACAAATACGTTACCTCGGAAAATATGAAAACCAGACTCGATGCGAGCAAAAGAGAGCATGAAAAGCTTTCCGAGGAAATCGAAAATGCGCTCTCCCGCTTCGGTGATGACGGCAAAGACCCAAACCCGATAGCCAAGGGAATGTCGCATTTAAAAACGGAAATGAAGCTTCTTATGAACAACAAATCCGACAAAACCATTGCCGACCTTATGACAGACGGTTGCAACATGGGAACAAAATCGCTTGCAAGATACCTTAATCAGTATGAGGCGGCAGACGAAAAGTCCAAGGATATAGCAAAGCGCTTAATAAGTCTTGAAGACAAGCTGTGCTTTGATATGCGTGAATACCTTTGATTTGTGCTGTGTATTTGGGCATAAACAAATAAAAAATGGGGGCATTGTTAATTAACACAGTGCCCCTTTCTTTCCTTTGCGAAAATTTAACAACATTAAGGTTGAAAATTTCGGTTTTCTCCAAATGATTATAATTTTTTATTCTATCGCCGTTTCCTCGCTCGGCGTACCAAGTACGCCTCTCCCTCGTCAGCCGACGATTTCTGCGCCAAATCCCCACACCCAAATCCCTTCGCTTTAAATGCCGGTGTATTTCGCGGACAAAAAAGAGCAACCTCGGTTGCTCTTTTTTTGTATTTATTCTGTAATTTTATTGTATCATGGAAAAAGCGAAAAAACAATAAAAATTTGGCAAAATGACAACGATAGTAGTCAAAAATGCGAGAATTTAGCCTTTTATGCCAAATTTGCTACGAGTTTTCCGTCTTGGACATCGACGATAATTTTGCTCTCGGGGGCAACGTCCTCGCTGATTATCAGCTTTGCCGCCAAGGTTTCAACGTTCGATTGCAGATAACGCTTCAAGGGGCGAGCGCCATAGACCTGGTCGTAGGACTTATCTATTACGTATGCCTTTGCCTTTTCGGTAAGCGTTATTTCAAGGCGCAAGTCGGAAAGGCGCTTTGCAAGAGAGTCAAGCGCAAGATCGACTATCAAGGTGACGTTTTCTTTCGTTAAGGGCTTGAAATATACTATCTCGTCAAGACGGTTGAGAAATTCAGGACGGAACGAGCGCTTTAAAAGCTCGTCAACCATTCGTCTTGCCTCGGGGTTAATGTCGCCCCCCTCGATTCCCTCAAGGATAATATCGGAGCCGAGATTGCTCGTCATAATGATTATCGTGTTTTTAAAGTCAACGGTTCTTCCGTGGCTATCCGTTATTCTTCCGTCGTCAAGGACTTGAAGAAGAATGTTGAAAACGTCGGGGTGAGCTTTTTCTACCTCGTCAAAAAGGACTACCGAATACGGCTTTCTGCGAACTGCCTCGGTGAGCTGTCCGCCCTCATCGTAGCCGACGTAGCCGGGAGGCGCTCCTATAAGACGGGAGGTGCTGTATTTTTCCATATACTCGGACATATCTATTCTGACGATATTTTTCTCATCGTCAAAGAGGGATTCGGCAAGAGCCTTTGCAAGCTCGGTTTTTCCAACACCTGTCGGGCCGAGGAACATAAACGAGCCGATGGGGCGCTTCGGGTCCCTGATTCCTGCTCTCGAACGGATTATGGCGTTAGTTACCTTTGTGACACCCTCGTTTTGTCCGATAACACGGCGGTGCAGAATTTCCTCCATTGCCAAGAGCTTTTTCCTCTCGTTTTCCATGAGCTTTGCGGTTGGAATTCCCGTCCAGCGAGCAACGATTTTTGCAATTTCCTCCTCGCCGACAGAGTCACGCAGAATTGTGGATTTCTGCCTTTCCAGGTCGATTTTCTCGGCTTCCTCGAGCGCTCGCTTCAGTTCGGGGAGCTTTCCGTATTTAAGCTCTGCCGCAACGGAAAGGTTATATTCGCCCTCGGCACGCTCAATTTCGGCGCCGACACGCTCGATTTCCTCACGGATTTTCTGCGTTTTTCCTATTGACGCCTTTTCCTCGTCAAGCCGTTCCTTCATTTCGGCGAATGTCTTTTTCTGCTCGGCAAGCTCCTCTCGCAGTTTTTCAAGGCGTGAAACGGAAAGCTTATCCTTTTCTTTTTTGAGGGCGGCTTCCTCGATTTCAAGCTGCATAATGCGGCGGGAAATGCTGTCCATTTCGGTGGGCATGGAGTTCATTTCCGTTTTTATGAGAGCGCACGCCTCGTCAACGAGGTCGATAGCCTTGTCGGGCAGGAATCTGTCTGAAATGTATCTGTGCGAAAGAGTTGAGGCGGCAATCAGGGCAGAGTCGTGAATTTTAACTCCGTGATATACCTCGTATCTTTCTTTAAGTCCTCGAAGTATGGTTATCGTGTCCTCAACCGTCGGCTCGGGAACAAGCACGGGCTGGAAGCGCCTTTCAAGCGCCGCATCCTTTTCGATATAACGGCGGTATTCATCGAGCGTTGTTGCGCCGATGCAGTGAAGCTCTCCCCTTGCGAGAAGCGGCTTTAAGAGATTTCCCGCATCCATCGCGCCGTCCGTCTTTCCCGCGCCGACGATCGTGTGAAGCTCGTCAATGAAGAGGATGATTTTTCCGTC
>JAZORS010000157.1:0-4155 GCA_045656725.1 Eubacteriales bacterium
CTAAGAAACGCTTTTCAAGCGGGTTTTCATCTATTGTTTCTGCAAGATAACAAGGAGACGGAGTGTAAAGATCAATTACAAGTTGAAATTTTTCAAGAGTTGTAAATTCAATTTTAGTTTCTGTAAAACTAAAACTCCATCCTTTAAATTCAGGATGATTCTCTTCAAACTGAAGAATAAAACCCGTTTTATCAAGTGTTTTTTCAGTTAAGAATGAATCTTCATAATACTGATTTATTGTCATAAGCTGAGCATCGTTATATCTTTTACCACTAATCGGGTCGATGTAATGTAATCTGGCAACAAATTTTATTTTATTCATAAAAACCCCTTTTTGTACTTCTCAAACTTGGAATAAAAAGCCGCAGAACACCTATGTCCTGCGGCTTCTTTTCGCGGTTTGAAACCGCATTTGGCGCAGAGAGAGGGATTCGAACCCTCGTGTGCTTTTGGCACAAACTGATTTCGAGTCAGCCCCGTTATGACCGCTTCGATACCTCTGCATATTAAATTTTCACAATTTAATATGCAAGTATCGAAGTGGCTCGCCGAAGCATTCAGCAAAGAACGAGACTACTTGTATACACATATTAAATTCGTGCAAAAAGGTGAAAATAGGCGAATCCGCTTCGCATATCCCACCGAAGCGTATCAAGTTTGCTTGTAAACGCAAGGTGCGGATATATTCACCGAAGGTGAAATACCTCTGGAACGCAGAAACCTACTCAGAAATTTGACAAAAATCCATCTGTCAATTCAAAATGCAAGTATCAAAGTTACTCGTGATAAATACAGCTAAGCGATACACCTTGAACAAGCATATTAGAACAGCGCAAAATACAGCGCCCATTTAGTATAACACAAAATTTTGCGCTTTTCAAGATGTTTTTTAGATTTTTTGGCTTTTTTCAAAAATTAAGCTCCGTAAGAAAGTGTTACGTTATAATAATCGTATACTTTTACCGCGCCCGACGGAATATTTCCCTTGAATTTTGCCGCAAAGCAATACTGCAATCCCTCACAGGACGGGAGCTTGTTTTTTATCCCAAAGCTATCCGCCTCGTCCTTCGTATTGAATATACCGAGAATTTTTTCTTCCCCACCTTTAAGAAGCGCGACTGCGTATTTGAATTTCATTTTTGTGCTCCTTTTCGTTTTCTTCTGCTTCTATTATACGGGTTTTGTGTACTATAAATCGGACAGTTTATTTTTTTATTCATTCACGGCGTACAGCTATAAAAAATTAAAGATTTTTAGAAAAAAGTATTGACAAACAAAATTAAATGTGGTATTATATGTAAGCACGATTTGTGCGCCCCTGTAGCTCAGCTGGTAGAGCACTTGACTTTTAATCAAGGTGTCCGGAGTTCGATTCTCCGCAGGAGCACCAAAAAAGCAGGAATACCCTCGCGGTATTCCTGCTTTTTTCATGTTCCTTGCCAGAATGACTCCGTCGTTTGCACAGCAAACGGGGAGTTCGCAACATTGCGGCACGGTTTCGCTGTGCGAAACAACACACTATCCTAAAAACGAAAAATCTTCCCTGCCGCAAATTCTCCGCAGGAGCACCCTCGCGGTATTCCTGCTTTTTTCATGTTCCTTGCCAGAACGACTCCGTCGTTTGCAAAGCAAACGAGGAGTTCGTAACATTGCGGCACAGTTTCGCTGTGCGAAACAACACACTATCCTAAAAACGAAAAATCTTCCCTGCCGCAAATTCTCCGCAGGAATACCCTCGCGGTATTCCTGCTTTTTTGGTGTTCCTTGCCAGAATGGCTCCGTCGTTTGCATAGCAAACGGGGATGACGAGTTTTCATCGAAAACTCGCAATGAAATAAATCCGCTAATGCGAATTTTTGAAATGACCTACCGGTCTTGAAATGCTCGGCTTCGCCAAGCTTGAAATGCTACTCGGCATAAAGGATTTATTTTATTTCATGTACGACAGATGGGAGTACATTTCGATAAAATTTTCATTCACCCGTTATTTCCATTATATCATTCTTTTACCCGCGCGGGTATATATTTAAAATACTTACTTGACTTTACATTTTGCTTATGATAAAATATTATTTGGATTTTACAAGAGAGGAGCTCAGGATGCTAAACGCAATGCTAAAAAAGCTTCAGGAGTCGGCTTTTTCCGTTCTGCCTGTTACAGCTATCGTCGTAATTCTTAATTTTACGCCGCTTATCAATCTTTCACCGCTTGAATTAGTTACGTTTCTCGTTTCCGCGGTGTTCTTGATTATCGGAATTTCAATGTTCAATCTTGGCGCAGACCTTGCTATGACACCGATGGGCGAGCATATCGGTTCAGGACTCACTAAGACGGGAAAGATTGGTTTTTTGCTTTTCGTCGCATTTCTTATGGGACTCTTAATAACGATTGCAGAGCCGGATATAACCGTTCTTGCAAATCAGGTTGCGGCAGTCATTAACGAAACCGTGCTCATTTTCTCTGTTGGCGCAGGTGTAGGGCTCTTTCTCCTCTTATCCATTATGAAAATGATTTTCAAAAAGCAGTTATCCTCTTTGCTTCTCTTCTTCTATATGATGCTTTTCGCCGTTGCCGCGATTGTCATTTCCAACGGTAACGAGAGCTTTCTTCCCCTTGCCTTTGATTCCGGCGGTGTCACAACAGGACCTATAACCGTTCCCTTTCTTATGGCACTCGGTGTCGGAATAGCCGGCACTATGGGCGGACGCAACGTTGAAGAAAACAGCTTCGGTGTTATCGCAATGTGCTCTGTCGGTCCTATCCTTGCGGTTATGCTTCTCGGAATCGGAATAGACGGTGACTCTATCAAATACGAGCTTCCCGATTACAACGTAGAGTCCTATCTCGGCTCGAACTTTTGGGGGCTTTTCGGACGTATTACCGAAGAGGTTCTTATCGCAATCGGTCTTATCGTTGCTTTCTTTATTATTCTTCAAATTTTCTGTTTAAAGCTCCCCAAAAAGCGTCTTATCCGTATAGCTATCGGAATTATATATACACTTGCGGGACTTGTCATTTTCCTAACCGCAGTAAACGTCGGTTTTATGCCTGTCGGATACAAAATCGGCTCACAGCTTGCGGCATTTGAAAAGCCGTATATACTTGCAATTTTCGGCTTTATTCTCGGAATGGTCGTCGTTCTGGCAGAGCCGGCTGTTCACGTCCTGAAAGGTCAGGTCGAGGATATAACAGACGGTATGGTTAGCAAGACATCTATGATGATTGCCCTCTCGATTGGTGTCGGCATCTCTATTTGCCTGGCTATGCTCCGCACATGGTTTGAGTTCAGTATCCTTTATTATATAATACCGGGATATCTTATCTCCCTTGGACTTTCTTTCTTCGTTCCCGGAATTTATACTGCTATTGCATTTGACTCGGGCGGAGTTGCCAGCGGTCCTCTTACCTCGGGATTTATTCTTCCTCTGTCTATCGGTGTGTGCTACGCGCTTCACGGTGAATCCGAGATTTTGAGTCTTGGCTTCGGAATCGTGGCAATGGTTGCCATGACGCCCCTTATCACAATACAGCTCCTCGGTTTCCGCGCCGTAGTTTCCGACAGAATGCGCCAGAGAATCGCTATGAAGCGCATACTTGAAGCGGACGACGAGCAGATAATCAGCTTTATGTGAGGTTTTCTTATGAAAGTAGTTAAGGAAAATAAAGAAACCGCTGCGCCAAAGCGCACGCGGCAGTTAGCACCTAAAAAATTAAAGCTCCTTATCACTGTCGTTGACAGAAAGAAAACTGAGTTTTATGTGGATTTTATACAGTCGTTTGAATCGAACGTGCAAATGATTTTCGCGGCATCCGGAACGGCAAAAACGGAAATGCTCAATTTGCTCGGTCTTTCCGACAATGAAAAAAGCGTAATTATCAGTGTTGTTCGCGACGATAATGCGGAAGCCGTGCTTCACGCTCTTGAAGATAAGTTTAAAACCATCAAAAACGGAAAAGGAATTGCATATACCGTTCCTATGACCGATACCATCGGCGTTGCTATATATCAATTCCTCGCAAACATCAAGAAATAAGGGAGATTAGCGTGAAATAACATTTAATTAAACTAAACGAAAGTTATTCACGCATGGAATTTTCGCTATTTGGATCCTTACTCCAAATAGATGCAAGCATTACCGAAAATTCATTTAAGT
>JAZORS010000158.1:0-9330 GCA_045656725.1 Eubacteriales bacterium
GTCAGGGGTTCGAGTCCCCTTCGGGTCGCCACGATTTTTACCGCAGGTAAAAATCGAAACAAGTTCATAGCCATATGCGGATTTAGCTCATTTGGTAGAGCGCGACCTTGCCAAGGTCGTGGTGGCGGGTTCGGGCCCCGTAATCCGCTCCAATATGGTGACGTAGCCAAGTGGTAAGGCCCCGGTCTGCAACACCGTTATCCGCCGGTTCAAATCCGGCCGTCACCTCCAGAAAAAAGAGAGCAAGTCGTTGACTTGCTCTCTTTTTTCAACTAAGTACGTCCTTGCGGACGGGATAAATCCCATTATCGTGGGGTGAAATCACTTCGTGATGAAATCCGACTTCGTCGGGATAGGATGACGGATTTAATTTCATCTGAAGCCGAAGGCTGAAGATTTCACCCGAGCCACGTTCGGATTTCATCGTGGCAACGCCACGATTTCATTTATAAAACAATAAAATTTTGATAACAATTAATTTTCAAATATTTATCCGGACTTTCTACTTCCTTTCGGTATAATGGTGTTACCCGACCGAAAGGAAGTTTTTATATAGAACACCTGATGGAATCTTGCAATGAGAGTATTGAAAAATATATAAAGTTTTGATATAATGGAAGCAATAAGTAATGGGGGGACTTTAAAGTGGATAATAATGCTCATGAGGTTTTTATAAGTTTTTCCTTTAAAGATCAAGCTATCGCAGAGACCATCGTTAATCAACTTCTCAACAAATATCACATATCCTGCTGGATCTGCACGCAGGATATTCGTGCCGGAGAAAATTACAAAAAGACGATAGTCAAAGCAATCACGGATGCCAAAATTCTTCTTATGATACAGAGTGAAAGCTCTATGCTGTCAACGGAGGTTCCCAAGGAGGTATCCATCGCGCTCAACAAGAACAAGACGGTTATTCCCTTTGTCATAGACAATTCCGAGCTCTCCGAGGATCTGGAATACGATCTTCTCACGGTTCAGCGAGTTGATGCAAGACGTCCAACCATTGACGAAAGAATAGAAGAGCTCGCGCAGCAGATATGCTCGGTTCTCGGCCGCCCATTTGAAAAGGACAGTAACTTTTCGAATACGCCATCGGGCATAAGGCTCCTCTCCACCTCGCCGATCATTCCCAAAAAGATATTTTGCGGAAGAGATGAGGTCATATCGGAAATATCGGAGGCGTTCAATAACGGAGAGCACGTTGTTTTTGTTTATGGCGTTGGAGGAATAGGAAAAACGCAAATAGCAAAGCAGTATGCAAAGCAGCACAAGGACGATTATGACGTTATAATCTATGCAACGTATGACAAATGCTTGCGTGATATCGTGCTTTCTGATAGTATCTTTATGCTGTCCCCCGCCCTCACAAGATACACGCTTGAAGACGGCTCTTTGGAGGATAGCGAATCCTTCTTCCAAAGAAAGCTTGCGGCAATAAGACAGGCCGCAAATGACAGAGTTCTCATTCTGCTTGACAACTTTGACGTCGAGGAGGACGAGCATCTTGCGGATCTTGTTGATGCAAGATACAGACTTCTGGTAACCACAAGATGCGACTATTCAAGATATTATCACACCGTGAAGGTCGATCCCATCGTTTCCATGGATCACCTCAAAGATATTTTCATGCAGAATTACGGCGGCGACGACGTATGCAAGGACGACCCTGCGCTCGAGGAGATTATTGAGCTCGTCAACCGCCATACGTACACAGTGGAGCTGCTTGCGCTGCATATGGAAAACAGCGGTCAGACCGCAGACGAGATGCTCTTGGCAATTAAAAAGCGCGGCATTATGTCACTTGACGAAGAGGTACGCAATTCCGAGATGAAGACCGCTGTCGCATACGAAAATCTCTTAAAGATGTTCAAGATATTCTCACTCACCAAAGAGGAGCAGGACGTTCTTATGTATCTCTCCCTTATGCCTGTTGGCGGTGTAAATGCAAGAAACTTCCGAGAGTGGGCCGCGCTTTCATCATCAAGGGTCATCAAGGGGCTTGAATCGCGCAGCTGGATAATCAGAAACGTTGACGGTATTGCGCTTCACCCCGTAATAAGAGAGGTTGTTAAGCACGAGATACCCGCAAACGAAGATAATTGCAGGGGCTTTTTAGAGCGATTTACAGAAACGATCCTTGATAAACACGCATGGCATTTCAAGTTGACCGAGAAGGAGCGTTACCTTGGTATCTCAAAGAGCATCCTTGAAACCTTTGACAAGATCACCACAGGCACCGAGGAGCTTTATTATTACGTTCAGTGTCTTGCAAGCTTTGCATTTGAGATAGATTATGCAACGCTTCTTGCCAAAAGACTGTACGACTTCCAGAGAGTGCAAACCGGCGAAAACAGCTTCAAAACCGCAAGAGCCGCCTTCAAGGTTGGCTGGATGTATGCAAACGGACTTCAAACGACCGATGCGCTTATGACCGCTCTCGATTGGCTCACCCGTTCGGACGAGATCTTTGAACAGGTTGAGATGACGAATACCGACGAAATATCCAGACATAATCTCAACAAGCACAATCTCACCTCGGTTTGTCTTAAACTGTACAGTCAGACAGGCGATGAAAAATATTATGACCGCGCCGTCACTTATGCAGAATACGCCCTCAGGCAAGCGGAGGCATACTTCAAGCCCGGTGATTATCATTATGCAAAAATAGGCGGATCTCACAGACAGCTTGCAACCCTGTGCAGAGCAAAGGGACTGTATGAGAGGGCTCTCATTCACACCGAGAAAGCTTTGCAGATGTTCCTTGATATGTTCACCGAGAACGATGCCGATGCCATGGAATGCTTTGGCGATAAGGGCGAGGCGCTCTACCACCTCGGCAAATTTGACCAAGCAAAGCCGCTTCTTGAAAAGAGCGCGCACGGCTTCTCGGAGTTTATGGGCGAAAATCATCCGAAAACTTATAAGAGATACGTTCAGCTTGGAGATTGCTGTATATGCCTCGGCGAGCGCAATGAGGCGCTCAGCGCATACTCAACCGCTCAAAAAATAGCCGAGAGAATATTCATGCCCGATTCAGAGCAAGTAAGGGCTATCAATGAAAAGCTTGCCGAGCAAAATGCCGTAAACGTCTGATCTACGGTAGGAGAAAATATGCTTTATTCCATTTTTTCACTCTTCTCTTTTTGCCAAGGCAAAAAAACAAACGCGTGTTTTTAACTCAATTTTATTGATACACCACCGCTGTTATGCTATAATATAATCGTGAAAGGATCAGGAGGGGAGATATTATGGGTAACTACTTTGCAAACTTGTTTATCAGACAGAATCAACAAACCACTGCCGATATGATCAGGCATATGCTGGTTGAGCATTTTTCTACGCGAAATATCTTTCCATGCGACGCGGGCAACGCTGACTTTTCGGTTATGCTCGATTTGTCCGATCGCACCTGGGGCGCGATATATTGCCAGGAGTGGGGGCATGAGGAACTGTTCGCCTTAACTCCGCGGTTATCGGAGCAATGCCACACCGATGTTCTGTCCTGCGCCTGCTTTGACAGTGATTATATGTTTTTACATCTCTATAATGCAGAGTCTGCGACAGATGCTTTTATCAACATCGGAAAATCGGATGAGATAAAGCCGCCGCGCCGAAACACGCTTGCCGCGTGGAAACCGCAAGTAAAGGATTTCGATGCCTTTAAGCAAGCAGCCAAACTGCCGTACGTTTGCGCCGAGGACTTTTTGCTTTGTATGCAAGAGCAGCTCTCATTGCCCGATCAAAGCTGTTTTGATCAAGAATCTGCCATCACGCTGTATTTCTCTGCACCTCAAGATCAAAAGCCCGAGCCGACTTGCCTGCGTACGCATATGGTGTCGTTGCTTCCTTGTGAGCCCGGAAAACCGAATTTTTGGTCTGTGCGCAATGTGGGCGGTGCATCACACGGGCTTTATGTGGTGTTTATCGGCTCATATCTGGAAAATGATGAGATCACGTTTGACACCGTGGAGCTTTGCTATGAAAACGCGCGCGGCGAAAACGTCAAGCAACAGCTCACATTTGAAAAAACAGTGCTCGACGGTGGCGTCCATGCGCTTGTGGCGAATATTCCCGATTTCAAAATTCCTGCAGCGCCTTCTCCCGATCTGCCTCCAAGAGCTTTGATGGAAAAGAAATCCGCAAGAAGCTTTGGTATTCGCTTTACACCCAATGGAAACGTGCGTAAGTTCTTGGATATCACGGTTGCATTCCTGCCGCATGCCAATCCTATACAAGGACAGTGCGCATGGCGTGTATGGGGGCTATATAACACGAAAACAGAATATATCGAGGAACACAACCGTATTCAGCAGCAGGATCATGAATTGTATGGCGCACCGATGAATCTGATTGATCCGGATATGTATGATCTTTATTGATCGCCAACGGTGATATATCATTCACCTTAATGCCACGTCGCTTTGATGCTATACTAAATCCAAGAAAGGCGGTGGGGATATGCAAAAATCGATTATGACAAAGCAAAAGTTCATCGATCAATGGCTCGGATGCTTTGCAAAAGACCACTCTTGGACGTATATCAAGACTCATGAAAATGAACTTTGCGGTCCATATTTTATGAAAATCAAATAGGCATCTTTTTGTCAACTCGTGCCAAAAAAATCCGCACACACAGAGTGCGGATTTTTTACTTTTTCACTTTTCACTCTTCACTATTCTCTTTTTGCCAAGGTAAAAACAAACGCGTGTTTTTAACTCAATTTTATTGACACCGCCGTCGTTTTAGTATATAATATTAACATATCTATCTAGGAGGTAACCTTTATGATTAACAGAACAGAACTTAAAAATCAGGCAAAAGCGACGCTCAAAGGCAACTGGGACGTAGCTATCGTTTATATGCTTCTTTATAGCGCAATAATAAGCATAATTTCTTTTACCGGCGTCGGCGCGCTGTTTTCGGGCGTGTTTACCGTCGGATACATTTCTGTGTTTATGATGCTCACAAGAGGCAGAAGGCCGGAAATAAGAGATTTCTTCGCCGGCTGTATGAATAATTTTGTTGAAAACTTTGTTGCAGGCGTTCTCGTCAGCATATTCACTGCGCTTTGGAGCTTGCTTTTCTTTATTCCCGGTATTATTAAAGCTCTTTCCTATTCTATGACGTTTTACATACTCAACGACAATCCCGGAATGAACGGCAATGATGCTATCACCGAGAGTCGCAAAATGATGGAAGGTCACAAAATGGAGCTCTTCCTTCTCAGCCTCTCATTCCTCGGCTGGATGATTCTTTCGATGCTTACCTTCGGTATTCTTTTGCTCTACGTTACGCCCTATATGGAGGCAACCCGTGCGGCATTTTACGAGAAGCTTAAAGCTGAAAAAGCAGGCGACACCGACTCCGGCAACATTTTTGAGCAAAACACCTCTTTCTGATTTGAAAAAATTGGCGGCAAGTAAAATGCCGCCAATTTTTATTTCCTTTTTCCTTGACTTAAATCTTCCGTTATGTTAAAATGCACTTGATACTTTGTATCAAATTTAATGGTGACCAAGGAGGGTTTTTATGATTTGGGGATTTTTTAGCGCAGCTCATATTATTTCGCTGTTTCTGGGAATCGGAATCATCGCGGGCTTGTATTTTTTACTTAAAAACAAGAGCGAGAAAACGCAAATAACAGTACTCGCGGTTCTTTCCTTCGCCGGCATCGGCGCGATTATATTCAATCTTCTAAAATGGAACTCTCCGTTAGAGTATTTGCCCTTGCATCTTTGCTCGCTGAACGCTATGGTTCTTCCCTTTGCGGTTCTTACGAGAAACAAAATTTTAAACAATCTGCTTCTTTTATGGTCCTTCGGTGCTTTGTTTGCCTTGCTCGTAAATTTAACTGTCGCAGATGCAAAAATTTTGAGCTGGGTTTTCGTTTTTTACTATTTTCCGCACGTTCTGGAATTCGGCATTCCAATACTTATGTTTTTACTTAAACTTACGAAAAAAGACGTAAAGTGCATCGGCACAACGATGGGTATTACGTTTGCTTCCTATACCGTTATTCATTTCACAAACGTTATAATAAACAATTACACAGAAAAGAATAACGTGCTCGATTGGGCATCAAACGTCATTAAAGTAAACTATATGTTTTCGGTAAGCCCCGATAACCCCTTGCTTGCTTTATTTTACCGCATTATTCCCTATCAGTATTGGTATATGTATCTTGCGCTGATACCTATCGCCATATATCTTGGGATTATATATCTTTTCGACATTACAAAGCTTATTAAGGCGAGAAAAAAGCAAATTTCATAAGCTGAATTCTAAAACTTTAAGACAAATTCAGAAATTCTTTTATTGGAATACAGAAAATTTTTTCTGTTTTGTCTAGGCGTGTTGACTTATTTTTTATCTATGCTATAATCTATGCGTTATTAATTTTTGAGAAGCCAAAAATTAACTGTGTTGCCTCACGGCACCACACCGAAAATCAAGAATTTTCGCACATTCCTTGAAATATACCTCGTTCGTGCTTGCTGGCGAGCCGACAGACACGAACTTCGTATATTATAATTCTTACGAATAAAAGGAGGTTCATAATATGGACAATAAAACTTTTCAGGTCGGCGGACACGACTACATTGTTTCAAAAATAAACGAAGCGATAGCCGACGAAAGCAGAACGGCAGTAATTAGCGGTAACTGGGAGATAGACGAGGCAGTAAGAATACCCTCTAATTTCACCCTCATTCTTGAAAACTGCCACCTCAGATTGAAGGACGGCTCGTACACTAACGTTTTCGTTAACGAGCATCACAATACCGACCTCGGAAGAACTATCGAGGGCACCGACCGCAACATTTCAATTATCGGTCGTGGCGAGGCAATACTTGACGGCGGAAAATACAACGGTCTTTCCGAAAAAAATCACAGTAAAAACGGTCTTCCTCCCATTTGGAAGAATAACCTTATCCTTTTCTCAAACGTTAACGGATTTAAGGTATCAGGTATTTCCTGCTTCAACCAGCGCTGGTGGGCGCTTAATTTCCTCTACTGCTGTAACGGATACATAGGCAATCTTGAAGTTCGTGCAAACGACATTGGCGTTGACAAAGACGGAAATGAATATCACGGACTTATTAAAGACAGATACAAAGAGGTTCTCGTAAAGAACGCTGACGGCGTTGACCTTCGTGTCGGATGCCACGATATTCTTATTGAAAATATCTCCGGCTTCACTGAGGACGACACCGTTGCCCTTACAGCTCTTCCCGGCGACACGAAAGGGCCTTTTGCCGTTGAGGGACTTCCCTCGGATATTTGCAGAATCACCGTTCGCAACATAAAATCCGCAGCATTCTGCTCTATCGTAAGACTTCTTAACCAGGGCGGGCCTAAGCTTCACGACATCGTTGTTGACACGGTTTACGACACCTCGAAAAACTGTCCTTACATGGACCGAGGCTATTACGCTGTCCGTGTAGGTGACACCCGTATGTACGGCGAAACTCATTCTACTGCGGACCAAACCTACAATATTACGCTTAAAAACATCACGGGCGGCGGTGAGCACGTTGTAGCTCTTGCAGGCGCTATCACCAACCTTGCCATGTACGGCATTGAAGCCATGGAAGGCACTAAAATGCTTCTTGACAACAGAACAGTCAAGGACTGATTAAAAACGCTCTCATAAAGGGTAATGTTCTTAGCGGAGAATTTGAAAACCTTCTCTTGGCGCGAGCATCGCATTTGTCCGGACAATTCTTTATGGGCTAAGCCCAAACCCTTATACAAGCAGAAAGAGGGCAAGAATATAAGGATTTTCTCCTTGTACTCTTGCTCTCATTTTTCTTCTGTAGATATGTCAACTTCGTTGACTCGATATGCTTTCGGCACAAATCGCAGAAATTTTTTCTGTTTTCTCTAAACTGTTGATTTGACACCGGCGCTATGATATAATTTTCTCAAAACAACGAAGAAACTTAGCGTGAATTGTTTATCTTTATGGAACTTTCTTTGCTCACGATTGGAATTTTCGCAATTTAGTTCCCAAACCCAAATCGCCGCAAAGCGATACCAAAAATTCGTTTACAATTTATTAAAGGCAGAATGGAGATTGATATGGAAAACAAAACTTTTCAAATTGGCGGACACGATTATATCGTTTCCAAAATTAACGAGGCGATAGCCAATGAAAGCAGAACCGCAATAATAAGCGGAAGCTGGGAGATTGACGAGGTAGTCAGAATTCCCTCAAACTTCACCCTTATTCTTGAAAACTGCCACTTAAGATTAAAGGACGGCTCTGCTACCAATATTTTCGTTAACGAGCATCACAACACCGATCTCGGAAGAACCGTAGAAGGAACCGACCGCAATATCTCGATTATCGGTCGTGGCGAGGCTATACTTGACGGAGGAAAATTCAACGACCTGCCCGAAAAGAAATATACCTCTACAAAAGAAATGTCTTGGGGCAGCGATGAGCTTCCGCCTCTTTGGAAAAACAACCTTATCATTTTTTCAAACGTTGACGGCTTTAAGGTATCCGGCCTTTATTGCTGCTACCAGCGCTGGTGGGCGCTTCACTTCGCATTCTGCCGCAACGGCTATATAGGAAATATCGAATTCCGTGCAAACGACCTTGCCATTGACAAGAACGGAAACGAATATCACGGACTTATAAGAGAAAGACATAAAGAGGTTTTCGTTAAGAATGCTGACGGCGTTGACATTCGTTGCGGATGCCACGATATTCTTATTGAAAATATCACGGGCTTCGCCGAGGACGACATCGTTGCGCTTACTGCAGTTCCTGCCGACCTCGCAGGACCGTTTGCAGTCAAAGGACTTCCCTCGGATATTTGCAGAATGGAAATCCGCAATATAAAGGCATCTGCATTCCACTCAATCGTAAGACTTCTTAACCAGGGTGGCGTTAAGCTCCACGACATTCTCGTTGACACGGTTTACGACACCTCAAAAACCTGCCCCTATCTCAACCACGGCGCTAACGCTGTAAAAATAGGCGACCTGCGTATGTACGGCGGAACTCACTCTAAACCCGAGGACACCTACAATATTTCTCTTAGAAACATCATCGGCGGCAGCGAGCACGTGCTTTCTCTTAACGGCTCTATAACCAACCTCACTATGTACGGTATTGAAGCCATGGAAGGCACGAAAATGATTTACGACACAAGAGAAATCAAAAACTGATTTTATTTAAAAATCCTCTTTTTCTATAAAAAAATGGACGGAAGCGTTTTTGCGCTTCCTTCCATTTTTATTTTCATTGTTTTTCGCTATATTTTTTCTGCAAGAGCTTTCCTCTTCTTCCATATCCCCGAGAGGAAGAAAATAAGGCT
>JAZORS010000159.1:0-4483 GCA_045656725.1 Eubacteriales bacterium
GAGAAACGTCGGCAATATGAACGCCGAGCGTCCAGCCGTCCTTCGTTTTACTTAAAGAAACCGCGTCGTCAAGGTCCTTCGCTCCCTCGCCGTCTATTGTGAAAATTATCTCGTTCCTTTTATCGTCGCGCCCGTTGCTGTCAAGAGAAAGCGCGGCAAAAAATTCCGCTTCCTTTTCTTCCTCGCGCGAGAAATCAACCTCAATTTCACATTCCGCAAGCACGGCGGCATAATTTGCCTCCCTCGACTCCGCCTCGCCGAAATTCTCCACAATCTCGCACTCGGTCTTATAGCTTGATTTTCTTATCAACCTTGCCTCTACCTTGTCGTTTTCCCTTAAATCCGAGGGCGGATTCACTATTTCGGGATAAATAGAAAGCTTCTGGTCATCCGGCTCAACGAAAAATCTGTATCCGCCGCCGCGCCCAAACCTTTTCTCGCGCACGACTGTGCCGATAATGCTCTTTTTGCCGAATTTTAATATTTTCGTAACACGGCCTTCGGTTTTTTCCTCGCCAAACGAGCTTTTGTAGCTGTGATAAATTATTTCAACAAGGTCGCCTTCAATCGCGCCCCCTGTTTTGTTTTCCGGAATGAATACGTCGCTTTGTCTATCCTCTACGGTAACGAAGCCAAAGCCGCCTCTTGACGAGGAAAAAATGCCCTCCGTAACAATCTCGTCGCGTCTTGCCTTCAAGCTTTGTCTTGCGCGCCGTCCGTTATCGCTTTTGTCTTTAATCTTTGCGTTTTTATACTCAACCGAAACCGCGTCAAGAGCGCGCATAAGCTCGTTTCGGCTTTTTTCTTTTAGCTTTCTTTTGCTTGACGCGCGCTTGGTAAATTTTGAAAAATTCTGTCTTTTGTTTTTGCTGTTGTTTTTCATTTTGTGCCCTCCTTTTTCATTTTTACCCACGGGCGAAAAAGAATTCGCGAAGTGGATTCATAAAAAAGAATAAGTCAAATGCCTCGGCATCCTCTCTTTGCAAATAAAAAAGCCGTTGCAGGAGCAAGCGGCTTTTTTATCATTTTGAGAATATCGAAGAAAATTCTGAAACCTTCTGCCAATAATCAAGATTGTTGTAGCTCTGCGTGTAGTCGGGCTGCATAACGTAAACAACCACAACCGCAATCGCGAAAACGATACTTACGATTATCGTCCACTTGCCAAGCCGTCTTCCTGAATGAACAGATTTATCTTTACCGTAGTATGTGTCAGAACCGCCTGCGATAGTTCCCGAAAGTCCTTCATCTCCCGATTTCTGCATAAGCACCGCAACTACAATAAATATTGCAGAAAGAAGAAGTATTGCGAGAAGTACATACTCCATATTTTTATCCTCCGTCGTATTGTAAAGCGCGAGAGCATAGTCGCGCATAATAAATCATAGAGATATTTTAGCACATCTTATCCGAAAAAGCAATACCTTTTTGAAAAATATTTTACTGTTATTTATACGCACCTGAAACTATACATATTCAAAAAAGAAAAGAGAGAACATTTCGGCTGCGAACCGATTTGCTCTCTCTTGATTTTCATAGATTGATTTTATAGATATTAAAGATTTCTGTATCCTTCAAGCTCAACGAGCGAAAGCACGTCAACAGGCATACCGGTTGCAATAGATTTGTTTGCGGAAATACCCGTAAGAATACTCATAGCGCCGTCTACGTGAGATGCGGCTCTCTTGAAGGGATCCTCCTCGGGAACACCGAAAAGGTCGTTAAGAAGTACTGTGTCACCGCCGCCGTGTCCGCCGACACCCTCTTGGATTTCAACGTTGTAGGGCTTGCCGAACATAGGATAAACGGTAATCTTCTTACCCTTAACAACGCCCTCTGCCTCGGAATCGCCGCCGCCGTTTACGTAAACAGCCTCAACAACCTCAAGCTCAATTCTTCCCTTGGGGCCTGTAAAGCCTACTCTGAATCCTTCCCAAGGAGAATAAGCGTTAAGCGAGTAGGACATCTGCGCGCCGCTTGCGTAGCGAACGAGAACGTTCATGGTATCCTCGATGCTGATATTATCGCCGAAAACGCTCTGGTCACGGATATATCCGTCATCAGCCTCTGCGTTAAGGTAAAGAGCGGTCATGTTAGCGTTCTTCTTCATATTGAGCGCAAAGGGATCGCCCTCTGCATTCTTCTGACCGTACGCTCTTGAATAGAACTTGGTAACTCCGCGCTCTTCTGCATTCTCTCTGCCGTAGAATTTAAGGTCACCGAAAGCGAAAACACGCTTCGGATAAGTTCCGAGCCAGAAGTTAACAAGGTCAAAGTGGTGAGTTGATTTATGAACGAGAAGTCCACCGCTGTTTCTCTTATCTCTGTGCCAACGGCGGAAATAGTCTGCGCCGTGAGAGGTGTTAAGAAGCCACTCGAAGTGAACCTGCTTAACCTCGCCGATGGTGTCATTCATAATAAGCTCACGCATTTTGGTGCTGTGAGGAGCGTAACGGTAGTTAAACGTTACACGAAGCTTTCTTCCGGTGCGCTTGATGCAGTCAAGGATTTCCTGGCACTTAACAGCGTCAACGGTCATGGGCTTTTCAGAGATAACGTCGCATCCAAGCTCCATTGCCTTGATTATGTATCTGTGGTGGGTTCTGTCGATAGAGGTAACGATAACTACGTCGGGCTTCGTTTCCTTAATCATTTTTTCAAATTCATCGGGCATGTAAGTGGGAACGGCATTGTAACCTTGCTTTTCAAGCTGCTGGTTAGCGTAATTCATACGTGTCTGGTTAATGTCGCAGAATGCAACGAGCTCCGCAGTGTCCTTATAAGTTGTTGCTATTGCGTTGTAATACATTCTCGCTCTGCCGCCGATACCTACCTGGGCGTATCTTGTCTTTGCCATTTTAAATCCTCCGCATTAAATCTTATTTAGTTTTGTTTTGCAATCTCTTGCAACTTTGATTATATATCATTTTTTTCCTGCTTACCTTAACTTTTTTGACGGCTTGAGGGGCAAATCTTGAAAAAATTGATATTGATTTAATAAATTAAAGCTTAAAATCACGCCTCATTTGCGTTTTAAGATTTCCTATGGCTGTTGCCTCAATAGGCAGTGCGACAACCTTTTTCCCGGTAATTGCCTCGGTAAGCTCGTTAAGATAGGTGTTTTTAGCACCTCCGCCTACTATGTAAATATAGGAGTATTTCTTGCCCGTATTCCTTTCAAGGTCCTCTATTGCAAGGCGGTATCCGTTTGCAAGGCTGACGTACGCCGCATGGAAATAATCCTTCATTTCCACGGGCTTTGCCTCTTTTCTTTCGGCAAAATATGTGTCTATCGCCTCTTTCATGCTCTTCGGCGCACTGAACGACTCATCGTTGGGGTTGAAAATTCCATCAAAAGACGATTCCCGTGCCATATCGGCAATATCGCCAAACGACGTGTCGGGGCAAAGCTCCCCTCTTAAGCTCTGAACTATCCACATTCCCGTGATATTTTTCTGGTATCTCGTATATCCCGGTCCGCCCTCGTTTGAGTAACCGGAAAGTCTGCTTCCTTCATCGGTAATAGCCTCGTCACACTTAACGCCGAGAAGCGACCACGTGCCCGAGGAAATATAGGGCGCATTCTCCGTCATATCTATTGCCTCAACGGCACTTGCCGTATCGTGCGTCGGAACTAAAACGACCTCGCAGTCGCCGCCAAGCTCCGAAACAAGCTCACCCTTTAAATTACCGACGAACGTGCCGGGCAGAGAAAGGGGCTTGATAAGCGTCTTCGGATAGCCGAGCGCATCAAAAAGCTCGGAGTCAAATTCTTTCGTCTTGGCGTTTACAAGTCCTGTTGTGGTTGCGTCCGTATATTCTTTAATCTTCTTGCCCGTCAATTTATACATAAAGTATTCGGGAAGCATAAGAAAATCCGTAACACCCGGAAGCCGACCAGCAACCTTATCCGCATAAAGCTGGTAAACCGTATTAAATTTTGCGAAGCTGATGCCGCATCTTTTGTAAAGCTCTTCGGCTGAAGCTATACCGTGCACCGTATCTATTACCGAGTCCATTCTCGAATCACGGTAAGCATAGACCGGCAAAACCTCCTCCTCGCCCCGAAGAAGCACGTAATCGACGCCCCATGTGTCAATTGAAAGCGATTTTATTTCTCCGTACTTTGAAAACGCCTTTTTAATTCCCGTCTTTATCTCGGAGAAAAGCCTGTCGGTATTCCAGACAAGATGTCCGTCTATATCGTCCATAGCGTTAGGGAAACGGTAGATTTCCTCTGTGACAATCTCGCCGTTTTCAAGGTATCCGACAATATGGCGTCCGCTTGATGCGCCAATATCAATAGCAAGGTAACGATTCATTTAAAGCACCCCTGTTTTTTAAGATTAATACGCCTTAATTATAACCTTTTATCTTCTTATTGTCAACAAAACAGGGAAAAGTTCCCACGTTTTTTACCCGACTGTACGGCTTTTCGCAAAAATTCAAAATTTTTTTACATTTTTCTTGACAACTATATATA
>JAZORS010000160.1:0-5717 GCA_045656725.1 Eubacteriales bacterium
AACCATAAATTTATCGGCAAGAGGGTCGATAAACTTTCCGAAATCGGTTACGAGATTATATTTTCTCGCAATTTTTCCGTCGAGCATATCGGTAAGGGCGGTTACGATAAAGACCAAAGTAGGAACTACGAGCCCCCACAGCCTGATTTCCCTCATAAGAAGAAGCGATGCGACAAATGCGGGAACAAGAAATACTCTGATAATCGATAAAACATTTGGAACGTTAAGAGCTGTTTTTTTCATTTTTATTTCCTTCTTTATTTCCTTCTTTTTCTTCAAATAGTAAATCCAACGAGGTCGTAATCCTGCGCCTCGCTTATTTTAACCTGCACGAACTCTCCGGGGGTTATCTTTTTCTTTGACGTGAAATAGACTCTTCCGTCAACGTCGGGGGCATCCATATAAGAGCGCCCGTAATAAATTTCGGCAACGGAATCAAAGCCCTCGGCTAAAACGGTATAGGTTTTACCGACTCTGCTATTGCTGATTTCCTCGGCAACGGTAAGCTGGGTTTGCATTACCGCATCGTATCTATCCTGCTTTACCTGCTCGTCAATTTCACCGTCAAGGGACGCTGCAAGAGTTCCCTCCTCGGCGGAATAGGTGAAAGCTCCGAATCTTTCAAATTTTGCCTCCTTGACAAACTCGCAAAGCTCCTCAAAATCCCTTTCGCTCTCACCGGGGAAGCCTACCATAGCGGTAGTTCTTAAAACAACGCCGGGGACTTTTTTACGGATTCTTTTGACGGTTTCACGTATAAGCGAGCCGTTTCCGTGCCTGTTCATTCTCGAAAGAACACTGTCGGAAATGTGCTGAATGGGAATATCCATATATTTAAGAAGGCGCGGATTGTTTTTCATTTCGTCAAGAAGCTCGTCCGTTATCTTATCGGGATAGCAGTAAAGAAGTCTTATCCACGGAATAGTGGTGTTTTCCGTGATTGCCCTGACAAGCTTCGCAAGAGAATATTCTCCATAGAGGTCAAGCCCGTATCTTGTGGTATCCTGCGCTATAAGATTTAATTCCTTAACGCCGAGGGACTCAAGGTCCTTTGCCTCGTTTACAATATCCTCTATCGGTCTTGAGCGCAATCTGCCTCTTATAAGAGGTATGGCGCAATATGTACATTTATTGTCACAGCCCTCTGCAATTTTAAGATAAGCCGTGTAATCCTCGGTGGTAAGTATTCTCTCACCGCCAAGCTCTGCGGTTTCTTTATCACGAAACGAGGTGTATTTTTCTCCTCGCAAAACCGCACGGCAGGCTTCTGCGATGTCCGCAAGGCTTCCGACGCCGACAAGAGCGTCCACCTCGGGAAGCTCACGCATTACCTCCTCACGATACCTTTCAACAAGGCAACCCGTTGCGATTATATGACGGCATTTGCCCCATTCTTTAAGCTTCGCAACGTCAAGGATATTTTCAATAGATTCAGTTTTTGCGCTTTCGATAAAGCCGCAGGTGTTGACGATTATAATTTCCGCCTCGGTTTCGTCAGGCGTTATTTCAAAGCCCTCGTCATAGAGCTTTTTAAGCATTACCTCCGTATCCACAAGGTTTTTCGAGCAACCGAGGGACACAAATCCAACCTTTGTCATCATTTACTCCCTTTTGGGATTTATTTTAAAAGTCTTGAAAATTTTTCTCTGTATTTTGATACGTAAATGCGCACGGCGAGCGTTAAAAACACGTCGTATGCAACGAATCCTACGTTTATTGCGATATAAATAAGAGCTTTAAGCCATACTTTTTCTACAAGGAAAAGCGGAATTCCGAACAAAAACTCGTAAGTAAAAATCATTATCCATATAATTATATTTACGAAAGCGAGCTTCAGAAGAATCCACAAGAAGCGAGGCAGACGCTCAACGTAGGCTTTAAGTATAGGATAAATTCCGAATGCTAAAAAATAATTGAGCCAAACCGCACTGCCCGGAAAAAATATATAAGTTAAAAGCGACGTCGTTATCCATACAAGATAGGTATATGGCGCACCGATTTCAATATAAACGAAAAGCATTATAAGCGATGCGAAAAGCGACACGGTAAAATCAAGAGCTTCGAGCGCCGAGCCAAAAGAAAGCGCAATAACGCCAATTGCCGCCATTATAGAGGACAGCGTGAGCTTTTTCGTTTTTCTCATATTAACAGCAGCTTATAAGGTCGCCGCCCATACATTCGCAAAGGCAGTCAAGGCAGATAAGGTTAGCGCAGCAGTCACAGGCATCGCTGTTTGATGTGCGCTGTCTTCTCGGAGCATCGTAATATGCGCTTCCGTATCCTCTTGCGGAATTGTTGAACATTTCCTTTGCTCTTTGGTATTCCATATTGGAAGGGTCCATATTGCAAGCAATTTCAAGCTCACGCATAGCGTCGTTAACTCTGTTTCTGTGCATAAGAAGAACACTTGCAAGATAATGCCACTCTGCAGTTCTGTCAAACTCGGGAACCTTCGAAAGCTCTCTTTCAGCATCGGTGAACTTACGGTCATTTATCATTTTGCGGACGTCATAGTATTCCGAATTTGAAAAATCAAAGCCCGAGCCGCTATTACTATTCGACTTGCCTTTTCCCTCTCGCATACGCTGAATTTCCTCGTATGCGGCATTGATTTCCTGCATTTTTTCATTTGCCAAATCCTTTAAGGGATTATCGCTATCGTAGTTATCGGGGTGATATTTTTTCGCAAGCTCACGGTATGCAAGCTTAATTTCTTCGTCTGTTGCGCTCCTTGAAACGCCAAGTACGGAATACGGATCTCTCATCATTCTTTCTCCTTTCGGGATTCGGGGTTTTCTTCGTCTAAAAACGAAATTCGTTTTATAAGACCGAGATATATAATGTTTTTGATTATGTTTTCAAGAGTTGCCCGAGTGCCAAAGGGCATCAGGTTGACTGCGTTTTCTATTCCCCGGCATTCAAGAATAAGGGCGCATTTTATAGAGTCCTTATTTTCACGGGTAAGGGGTTTTCCCTCGTAAAGAAGAACGTAGGGGTTATACGAGCCGCTTTTTCTATCCTTTTCGTAATCCTCGGCGGCATCGGCAGCGTATATAAATCTACCGAGATGATAACCGCACTCACGGCATACGAGCTTTGCCTCGCCGGAATATCCGTAAGAAAAAATCTCGCCAAGAAGCTCTCCGAAAAGGTGCGCCGGCTCGTCAACGCTCGGTGTTTTCTTTTTTTCGAGAGCATTTATTGCGGCAAGCTTTTCTGCCGCAAAATCGGAAAGAGGCGCAAGATTTGCCTTCTTTCTTGCCGACGAGAGTATCGGGCGAAGGGCTGATCTTGCCGCACGCTTGATAAATTTCTCGTCGTTTAAATCGTCGAGCATCTTGTAATAGCCAAGTATTGCAAAGGCTCTTGCCGTATATTCAGTTGCTTCATTCTCTTTCAGCATCGGGCGGCGCTTTAACGGGTGAGCTATACAGCGCCCCTCTTTTGCGCCTATCTTCTCGTCGGGAACGTATATCATTCGCACCAGCGCAAGAAAAACGCTGTCATACGAAAGCACGGCATTTGAAAGTGCGCCTGTGTGCGACTTCATAGAACGGCAAATACCGCAATACGTTGCACGGTAAAACTCGTGCTCTTTGACGAGAAGCTCCGAAACCACGGGTTTTACGTATCCGAACAATTAATAGAGCTTCCTTTCAAAAGAATAACTTGATACAATTATCCATTATAGCTATTATACCATAAAAATTCCCTTTTGTGTTAATATTCTAAAAATTTTTTATAATATTTATTTAAAGTAATAAAAGACGCTTACGGTAGGCAAAATGCCACGCCGTAAGCTTTTTATTAGGTCAATCCAAAATACGAAAGCTTGGGGCAAACGGATTTTGAGCAGAAATTTTTGCTCGCTGCCCGAAGCTGTATATAATACGTCGGAGGAAGGAAACGGAAATAGAATAAAAAATTATAATCAATTGGAGAAAAACCAAGTTTTTCAACCTTAATCTTTCAAATTTAAACAAAGTATAAAAATGGGCACTATGTTTTCATAATGCCCATATATTTTTTATTCGTTTATGCCAAAATACGACAGCCCCGGAAATTACTGCATTCCCTTGCGGGTCAGCGATATTCTGTGCTTCTCTACGTTGACGTCCTTGATTTTAACCTCAATTACGTCACCGGTTTTAAAGAGCTCCGAGGGGTGCTTGATAAACTTATCGCTCATCTCGGAAATGTGAAGAAGTCCGTCGTGGTGAACACCTATATCCACGAAGCAACCGAAGTCAACGACGTTTCTTACAGTTCCTTTAAGCTGCATATCGGGCTTCAAATCCTCGATTTCAAGAACGTCGGTTGAAAGAACGGGCGCGGGCGCATCGTCACGAATATCTCTGCCGGGCTTTTCAAGCTCGCCGATTATATCTTCAAGGGTGGGCGCACCGCATCCAAGCTCGCGAGCGAGCTTTTCAATTCCGTACTGCTGCGCCTTGAATCTTAAAAGAACAAGACCTCCGTTTTTAACGTCTTCTGTGGTGAACTTAAATCTCTTAAGAAGATCCTCGGCTATTGCATAGGACTCGGGGTGAACGCCTGTGGTATCGAAAACGTCCTTTCCGCCGGGAATACGAAGGAATCCTGCGCACTGGGTGAACGCCTTTTCACCGATTTTCGGAACCTTGAGAATCTGGCTTCTGGTTTTGAATTCACCGTTAGCCTCTCTATACGCCACTATGTTCTTAGCGGCGGTTGCATTTATACCCGAAACGTAGGAAAGAAGCGAATAGGATGCCGTATTTACGTCAACGCCTACCGCGTTAACGCAGTCCTCAACGACACCGCCGAGCGCCTCGGTGAGTCTGTTTTGCTTCATATCGTGCTGATACTGACCTACACCGATTGCCTTAGGCTCAATTTTAACGAGCTCGGCAAGGGGGTCTTGCAGTCTTCTCGCAATAGAAACTGCGCTTCTCTGCATAACGTCAAAATCCGGGAATTCCTCCGTTGCAAGCTTTGACGCTGAATAAACCGAAGCTCCTGCCTCGGAAACGATGGTATATTTTACGCCCTTGGGGCAAGTGGGATCACGAAGAACGTCCTCTGCGATAAATCTTTCGCTCTCACGTGATGCCGTTCCGTTTCCGATGGAAACGATATCTACCGCATGGCGCTTAATGAGCTTAAGAACTACATCACGGGATTTTGCAATATCCGCTTCATTAGGCTTGCCCTTTGAACGGAAGGGATAGATAACAGCAGTATCAAGCACCTTTCCCGTTTTGTCAACGACGGCAAGCTTACAGCCGTGGCCGTAGCCGGGGTCGTAACCGAGAACTACCTTTCCTTTTATGGGGGAAACGAGCAAGAGGTTACGCAGGTTTTCAGCGAATATTTTAAGAGCGCCCTCTGCCGCATCGTCAAAAAGAGCCGTTCTTACTTCTCTTTCTATTGCGGGGAAAAGAAGACGGTCGTAAGCGTCCTCAATAGTTGCCATAAGATAAGGCAGGGCGGGCGAATTTTTGTTAGTTACAACACGTGCTACTATCTGCGCGATTCCGTCTTCCTTCGGAAGCGTTACCGCAACTTTAAGGAAGTCCTCCTTCTCGCCACGGTTAACAGCGAGAACTCTATGTCCTTTGAGCTTTTTGATAGGCTCTGAATAGTCGTAGTAATTTTCGTAAACCGAGCTTTCCTCGGTAGCTCCCTTGGTGGTAAGAGAGCCATAATTTACGGTGTATTCACGGAGCATTTTTCTC
>JAZORS010000161.1:0-10009 GCA_045656725.1 Eubacteriales bacterium
GCAATATCCTAAATGGTGTTCTCGCATATCCATTATAACACGAATTTTGAATTCTGCACTATAATTTTTTTGTTTTGCTATCTTTTTTGCCATAAAAAAATATGCACCTCCAAAAGTGTCTAACTTTTGGGGTGCATATCATAACGAGCCTCTGCCGTTTTTATTTGCTTTCGCTTTATTTCTTCAGGCGGATAAGCTTTCCGCCTGCATTCGAGGATTTTTCTGCCGCAAACGCCATGTAGTGACTCTGCATAGAGCTCGCAATATCCGAGGACATCGTGCCCTTGCCGTAGTTATCTATGAAGGATTTAACAAGGCCTATATCTCCGCCGCCGTGAGAGCCGTAAATATCCTTCGTTACGGAAAGCTCGAAGGTTTTGATTTCGGGATCGCCGAACATATAGTAATGCACCTTCTTTTTGTCCATACCGCCGAATATCTCGCCGTTTTCGCAGTAGATACGAATGGTTCTTGCGAGCTTCTGTGAAAATGCCGAAAGCACAAACTGCGCCGTAACGCCACCCTCAAAAAGCATATTAACCGACTGATGATCGTAAACGTCGTTGTCGCACTTGAATGCACATCTTCCGTAAGGGGAATCTGTTGAAAGCGAGTTAATTATTTCCTCGTCCGACCCACCGAGCCTGCCGTGTCTTGCGAGGTGCGAAGAGTTTTCATAATCCTTGTTAAGATAGATTTTAAATGCGGAATATTCACAGCTGTCCTTCAATATGCACTCCGAGCATCTTTCGGCCGAGTTTTCGGGCGCATTTTCTTTTTTAAAGAACGAAAGATCGCCAAAGGACGAGAGCGCCGTGCATTTCTTGCCGATAAGCCAAGTCAGAATATCCATATCGTGACACGACTTTGCAAGAACAATGGGTGCGGCGGTCTTTTTGTTGCGCCAAGGTCCTCTTACGAAAGAGTGAGCGTAATGATAATAGCCGATATTTTCTGTGAGGTCTATATGGAATATTCTGCCGAATTTTCCCGTGTCAAGAAGCTCCTTTATTTTGAGGAAAAAGGGCGTGTAGCGAAGCACGTGGCAGACCGTGACGCTTTTTCCCGTCTGTTTTGATACTCTTGCTATTTCGTCGCATTCCTTTTCCTTGAAGGAAATCGGCTTTTCAAGTATGACGTCATATCCGTCCTTGAGAGCCCTTATCGTAGGCTCAAAATGCTGGTCGTCAAGAGTGGCAACCACAAGAACGTCAGCAAGCTTGCCTGCCCCAAAAAACTCTTCCGTCGAGGAAAACGACTTGCAGCCGTAAGCATCTTCTGCCATTTTTCTTCTGTTCTCGAAAAGGTCGCAAACAGCAGTAATTTTAATGCCGAGATGCGTGAAGTTATCCGCATAAATCTTGCCTCTGCTGCCGTAACCGAAAATCGCAACGGTGAACATTGTTTTTCTCCCTTACTATGAATGTATTTTAAATATTAATTACACTTTACTCTTGATTATAGCACTTCAAAAATCGCGGCGTCAATACGTAATTTTGCTGTTTTTTTATATTTTCGTATTCAAAAGCGCAAGGCCCGATTTTGTTTGGACCTTGCGCTTTGACAATTTTGGATTTTTATTGTTTTCTTGTAAACGGACAGTGAGCTTTTTTTACACGCCAGGGGATAAGACTTTTTAAATTATGCTTCTGACATCTCGGCTGCCTTTTGCTTTTTTCCCAAGAGAACTGCGCGGTAAAGAATCACGCTGAGGAAAATCTCTATTACCGTTATTGAAAGGAGAATCGCCATAACGAGAAGCATCGGATAGCTTACAAGGATGGCAGAGAAAACGAGTCCCATTCCGACAATACCGAGCTTCGTACCGAAATTCAGTATAGTCAATAGGGTTTTGTGCTGCTCCTTCGGAGTGTTTTCAAACACGACGTCCTGCATATAAAGGTTAAACGGATCTCTTGCGAAGAGAATTATCGTATAACCAAATCCCATAAGAAGAATTTTGACGATGATTTGCGGAACGAACGAGCCGAAAAGCAGAAGCGCAACGGAAATTGCAAGCAAGGCAGGAAGCGCAAAGCCCATTTTTGCCTGATACTTCTCGTAAATCTTTGCGAAAATCATATTTGAAAATACCCTTATCACACGGGAGGCCGCCACGATGACTCCAACTATCAGCGTGGTTTTTTCTTTATCAAAATCAAGAAGCAGAATTTCCTGAATAAAGAGCTTTCCTTCGTTTTGCGCACTGCTTACGGCAGCATAAAAGATTGCGTAAACAATAATTAACATTACTATAATCTTGCTGTAATGTATTTTTACCTTTTCACGCTTTATGCGCTTTGATTCATCCTTATTAAAGGGTGAATAATCCTTTATAAAGAGCGAAAGCACAAATCCAAGACCGCAGCAGGCAATACAGCCCCACATGGGCAGATAATTGTAGAGGTTAAACATATAGCTCGCCACGAATGAAATCAGCATCGTTATAATCGCATATATCGTATTGGCAGTCGTCCGAAGGCGAATAAACTCGCTTCTTTTCCCTGCCAAATCAAGATTGTTTTCAAGGACGGCAAAGGACCCCGCAGTTTTAAAAACAGCGGCGGCATCGTGCATAATTCTTGCGAAAAGGACGAGAAAATACGTTTTTCCAAAGGTAATAAAAACCGAGGATGCAAAAAGCAGGAATGCGCCCGTTCTTACAGATGCGGTATTGCCTATTTTCTTCATAACGAAAAGAATCGGAAATTGAAGCGCCATACATACAAGCTGCGCAATCGATGTAATGGAAACTATCTCTGCTGCTGTAAACTCTTTAACGAAGCTTAAAAACATAGTGTCAATAGCTATGTAAAAGAGCAAATCTGCCGTAAATCCCGAATACCACGGATATAATTTGCAAAACCTTTGTATCTTTTTTTCCATTTTCCACTCCAAATTCATTTGTTACCACTTGATTATATCAAAGAAACGGTGTATAATCAAATACATATAACATTATGAAGTTATATGAAAATAATTATAAGAGGACTTTCTTATGGAAACACTCGCAACATACGCATACGAAATATACAAAAAAGGTAGCTTTACCAAGGCGGCAAAGGCGCTTTACATATCCCAGCCGTCGCTCAGTGCGGCAATTTCAAAGCTTGAGGGCGAGCTCGGCTTCCGCATTTTCGACCGTTCAACCATTCCCTGCTCTCTGACGGCCGAGGGAAGAATATATATTGAGAGCATTGAAGAAATTGCCGAAAGCGAAAGCAATATGAAGAAAAGAATAAGAGAGCTCGCCGACACCGAGCACGGCACGCTGACCGTTGGCGGTTCAAGTCTTGCCTCTTATTTGATTCTTTCGGAAATATGCGGCGAATTCTATAAGAAATATCCCAAGGTAAACGCAACTCTTGATATTGGAAACGTGGGAAGCCCCGAGGTTTTGGTTGATAAGCTTGATAATAAGGAGCTCGACGTTTTGGTAACATATAGCAACGAGCCGAAATACTTGACCGAGCTTCTTTTTGAAGAACGGCTGTTTATTGCTATGCACAAAAATCTGCCCGGCGCGGAAAAGCTCCGCCACCTCGCTCTGACAAGAGAGGAAATATTAACGAAATCCTATTCGCCCGAGCGTGAAATTGAAGATATGTCGGCATTCGGCGATATCAGCTTTTTGGATTTTTCCCGTAAATCCGACACCGGAAGAAGAATGGCAAAGATTCTTGGCAACTATAAACCCTCGAACTACAAAATTCTGAACTCAAGGCACAGCGAAATGCACTACAACCTGATGTGCGCAGGAATCGCCGCTGTAATAACCACCACCCCGACAATAGAACAAAAGCCCTACGACAAAAACATTCTCTTTTTTATGCCAAAATGCGAGGAGTCCTACCGAAAAATATACCTCTCCTATAATTATTCTTCGAAAAACAATCCCCTTATTAAAAATTTCATAAAGGTCGCCAAAGACATTTACTCGAACAAATAAGAGCTCCTTGCCGTCTTATAATTGAAAGAACGAGGTTCGTTTCGAACCCCGTTCTTTGTTTTTACTTGATTTTCTTTACGAGTTACACAAGCTCCTCTTCCTCTTCCGCCTTTGCTTCAACAAGCACGGTGAGCTTCGTAACACGCTCTTCTTCCATATTTGCAACTATTACGAATATGTTTTCATATTTGAAGCTATCGCCTACGTGGGGGTCCGCTTCAAGCATTTCGATAGCCCAGCCGCCCACGGTGGAATATTCGCAGGTGAAGTTTTCGGGCTTGACGAAATCTATCTCCTCGAAGAAATCGTCAATATTCATATCACCGATAACCTCGTAAGTGTTATCGCCGGTTTTAAGACATTCCGTTATTATAACGTCGGTATCGTCCCAGATGTCGCCGACAAGCTCCTCGAGAATATCCTCCATCGTTACGATGCCGAGCGTTCCTCCGTATTCGTCAATAACTATGGCAAGGTGCATTTTTGCATTGCGCATCTTTGCAAGCGCCGCAGGAAGCTTCATTGTTTTGTGAAGCTTGCAGGGCTTAAGAAGCATTGAACGTATATCGGGCTTCTTTTCGTCAAGCGTTGCCTTATAGTAACGTGTGAGCGACAGAATACCGACAATGTTATCTATGCTGTCCTCATATACGGGCAAGCGTGAGAACTGCGTCATATCCGAAAGAAGCGCAAATATTTCATTCTCATCGTCGTCTATATCAATAGCCGTAAGATCGATTCGGGGCGTCATAATCTTTTCAATCGTCGTATCGCTGAATTCAAGAGTCGATTGAAGAAGCTCGCCCTGTCCCTCGTTAATAACGCCCTCTTCCTCGACAGTATCAATAATGGAAACAAGCTCTTCTTCGGTAACGGTCGGCTCGTCGTCCTTATGGTCACTTCCCCATATTTTACGGAGAACGAAAAGCAGAGCCATAACAACGAATACGAAAGGACTGAGTATAATCGTCAGAATTCTTGTCGGAACGGCTATAATACGAGCCACCGTGTCAGCATTCTGCTTTGAAAGGATTTTAGGCAAAATCTCACCGAAAATAAGAATAACCACGGTTACTGCGATAGTCGCTATCGTAGAAGCAAGCGCCACGTTATCCTTAAAGAGATTCATTATTATAAGGGTGGTGCAGGTAGATACGGCAATATTGGCAAGGTTGTTACCTATAAGTATTGCCGACAGGGACGTTGTGAATTTCTCGCAAATGGAATGCGCAATTTTTGCCGAGCAGCTACCGCAGTCGGCAGACTTTTTAAGGCGCATTTTGTTTGCGCTGTTAAATGCAATCTCAGAAGCGGAGAAATAAGCGGAAAGGCACACCATCAGGAAAATAACGGCGTATGCCCACCACATATACTGGAAGTGTTCTCTGAACGTCATGCCTTCACCTCCTCGCCCTGTTCGCCGGCATTCAATTCGGCGATATCGTCTTCGTCAAGGACGTGAATTATAACCTCTTTGAGCTTTCCGTCCTCAACTGTTTCAGCGGTAATTTCAAGATCGTTAAAGATAAACGATTCGTCCTCCTCGGGAAGATGCCCAAGGGACTGAAGCACCAATGAAAGCAGGGGCTTTGTGGCCATATTTCTCGGCGCAGGTCCAATTCCTATACGCTCGTAAACAGCGCCGACAAGCATGTGAGTATTAACTATATATTTGTTACCGCCAAGGGCACGGAAGTTCTGGTCGATTACGTCTTCCTCGTCGAAAATCTCACCGACAAGCTCTTCAAGAATGTCCTCGATGGTTACAAGACCGACGAGCTTTTTCTCGTTATCGAAAACGAGAGCCAGCTGTATTTTATGCTGACGCATATCGGTAAGAAGATCGTCTATCTTCGCATCCTTGTTAACACGGTAAGGCGGCTTCATAACGCTTCTGAGCTTAACGTTAGGATTGCGCTTGTATTCAATAAGATAGGTACGTGCACGGACAGTTCCGAGTATTCTGTCGGAATTTTCCGCCTTTACGGGTAAGCGGGAATAATTGGTATTACGAATAGTATCAAGTATTTCCTCGGGGGTTGCATTGGCTCTTATAAAATGAATATCCTTTTCCATAGTCATTATATCGCCAACGGTCGTTTTTGCAAACTCTATTGCGCTTTTAAGCATATCGCCCTGTTCTTCGTCAACAACGCCCTCTTCCTCTGCCGTTTCGATAATCTCGGCAAGCTCGTCCTCCGTTATAGAGGGCTCCGCTTCTTTTTTGGAAAAAATCCTTGTTGCCGTGCTGGAAATCAAACCGAAAAACGCTGTAAAGGGCTTAAAAATCTTCATCCAGAGTCTAAGAGTTCCCTGGAAAAAGAGCGAAACAGTTTCGCTTCTGTCGTTTGCAAAGCTCTTCGGTATCATCTCGCTGAAAAGGAAAATAATCACTGTGCTCATAAGCGAGCATATCATTGAAAACGCAAACGAATCGAGAAAATCCTGCCCCTTACCAAGCTCACTGAAAATATCGGTTGCTATAATGGTAAATACGGCAGCGCCTGCTATTTTAGTTATATTATTTCCGATTAGCAGTGTCGTCAGCGCTTTATCAAATCTATCCAGAATATAAAGAACACCGTGTGCTTTTTTATTGCCATCGTCTGCAAGTGTTTTAATTTTGATTTTATTTACAGCCGAAAAAGAGCTTTCGGTGGCGGCAAAATATGCTCCGCCCAAAACACAAATTATAAACACAATCCATAAAGGTATACTGTCACTACCCACGAAAAACCAACTCCTTGCCTTTTCATTTTAAAGTAATATTGATTATATATTTTTAAGCATATCGAGATATATGGTAACACTTTTGCGCCCGTTTGTCAAGTGTTTAGATAACCCGACCCCATGTTATATCTTTAATTTATAGCGTTTTCGGCGCTTATCTCTCTTCAAAGGGCTAAAAAATGTGGCGTACCCTCTGCACGAAACGTAGCATCTGATACGCCACTATATTTTATACGGCAGCTTCTGTTGCCTGAATCAAAGACTCTTCAATGATTTTTTTGTCACGCCTTGCATAGTGAGCAACAAATTGCATAGAAATTGTAACGAAAAGCATCAGAGCCGCAAATACGCAAAAGGCAAGGTTATAGTTTCCAAACAAGTCGAAGCAAAGGTTGGCAAACGGTGCGCCGATGGCAAAGCCCGCGGTGCTTGCGGCAGAGAAAACACCTACGACTCGGGCGAAGCTTTTGTTTCCGAAAAACTCACTTGCGAAAAGAGGCAGCATAACGGTTTCCAAGGGCAAGGCAATAGCGGAAAAAATTACTCTTATAATGGCAATCACGTGTCCTATGGGCGTATTGGTAATCATAACAAGACAGATTAGGGATACGAAGGAGCAGAAAAAACCAATATTCATAGTTATCTTGATACCCACTCTATCGTATATAAATCCGGTCAGAAATTTACTTCCCACAAGGCAAAGACTGCTCACCGTTGAAACCGTTGCCACGAAAGCTTTTTCGAGCCCAAGGTCGTACATGTGCGGAATGGCGATACCTCCAAGGCCCTGCAAAGACATTCCCGTGAACATCATACATACGAGCGCAAGGTAAAAATACGGTTTTTTCCGTGCAAGCTCATAATCCATACCAACCCAGCCCGTGCCGCGCGCCTTGCGGTTCTTTTTCAGCGGAATTTCGGTTTTTTCTTCGCCGCGCGGCCTATCCTTGAAAAAGACGATTATGAGAAGAAGCACGACGGCAAGCACTAACGCAACGAATCTATATGAATTGCGGTATCCGAACGGGTTGCCCTCCTCGAATATAATAGGCGATAAAATCTGAACGGCAACCGCGCCGCCCAGTCCGTTTGCGGAGAGGATTGCGCCCGTTATCGCGCCTTTGTTCTTTTTGCACCAAATATTGACTATCGTGCTCATCATCGTAGTTCCGGTCAAGGAAAGTCCGATGCCGAGTAATATTCCGGCAATGTAAAAATAAATGAGATTTTCTGCATACGAATTTATAAGAGCGAAGCTTATAAGGCACGTAAAGCCGGCGCAAATCAGCTTTTTCGGGCCGAATTTATTGAATAAAGCTCCGAAGAACAGGTTTAACACCGTTTGCGTTACAAAGCGGAACGTGTCGTTCAGAGAAAAGGCGCTTCTTTTAATACCAAGCGCATCCGTAATTGCGGTAAGATACATCGTTCGACCGCTGGAACACAACCCAAGCGATGTGCAAACGGCAATAAAGCAAAGCGCAACTATAACGTAGGAGTAATCAAATTTCTTTTTCATTTTTTCACCTGCGGCATTTTTGAAGAATCTATACTAAAATCCATTTTTTAAAAGCGGATTATCCTATTGCATCCGAATTTATTATACGTTCACCGCCGCGCCGTGTAAATAGAAATAAAATAACAATATGGAAAAAACCGAACAAATTATTGAATTTATGAAAAAGACGTGCTATACTGATTTCAGCAGAATCTTATAAAATGGAGAAGTTATATTCTATGTTTAGCTACACGGACAACGTAAAAATAATTTCATCTTTTAAAAAACCGAGCAAGCCGTATGGAAAAATCGCAAGCAGAATTTGCCACGGATTCCTCTTTAAAATAAGCGGATATACCGATTATTTTTTTGAGGATAAAACGTTAAGATTAAATGCGGGAGAGTTTATTTTTTTGCCCAAGGGCACATCGTACGAATACCGCCCCTCATCCGAATGCAGCTTATACACCTCAATAAACTTTGAGGCAGACCTCGACAATCCAAGCCCCGCGGTCTTTTCGCAAGAGATTTTTCACGGCTCAAGCTACATAATTCAAAGCTTTTCGGAGCTTTGGAAATTCGGCTCCGCATCCGATAAATACAGGTGCTGCGCTCTCGTTTACGAGCTCCTTTCCTGCGTTTCGAAATTCGAGCATCTCGGCGCGGACAAAAAGAGAAAATACGCTTTAATCGAGCCCGCTGTGGAATATTTGAAAAGCCACCTGCACGACAGCAAATTAAAAACCGACAAGCTTCATTGTCTGTGCGGCATTTCCGACACGTATTTCAGAAAAATTTTCACGGCAAGGTTTAATATGACGCCCCGCGAATACGTTTTAACGAGGCGCATAACGGATGCAAAGGCAATTATCGAAAGCGGCGACTACGACAGCATAAGAGAGGTGTCGTTCTCTGTCGGTTACTGTGACCCGCTGTATTTCAGCAAGGCATTCAAAAAATTTTACGGCTTTCCTCCGTCAAATATAGGCAAAGAATAACGGCGATAAAATCAAGCGTTTGCCACACAAATACCAAGCGCAATGCCGAGAAAATCGGCTCAATATGTTTTTTAAATCCATTGACAAAAAAACGCCCTCTGTGATATACTCTAAGTAAGCGCAAATTTACTTTATTAAAGGATGGTTTATATGATTCTGTACGACGAAATCTATTTTGAAATTAACTTAAAGGGCTCAAAGAACGATATCAAGCGTTTTGCCGACTTTCTCACCTCCGGTGAGCTTGACGATTTTTTTGAAATAAGCTCCGATTACATAAACTTTGACGAAAGCCCTTCGGAAGAGGATAACGGCGCCGCTTTGGTTTTCACCAACGACGATATAGGAGTTGAAATAAACAAGCTCGACGTTGAGGATTTTCTTGACGTCTTCTGCAAGGCGGCAAGGTCACTCGACGTTTCAGGCACGCTTTACGATATAGACGACAGCGAATTCGCCTTTACGAGCCCTGCCGGCGAATCTTATTACTACGACTCCTCCGCCCCCGTTGGATTTAACGACGAGCTTGACGACCAAGCAAGAAAAGAAGATATTGACGACGAGGACGAGGAATAATTACAAAGAGTGAAATTTGTTTTATTATTCCTTTTACAAAAAAATACGCTTATGCTGACGTTGAATAGCATAAGCTTCTTTTTTTATTACTGTTTGTTTTTTAGTTAAGATAGGAAAAGGAAAAAGTTTTAGCTTCCGATTTTTTCTTTTTGCCCTTTCCTGCTAAGCCGTGTAAGCAAAGGGATTATCGCTATAATCAGCAGTGACGCAAGCGCTGCCGCGAGAAATATCTCGGAAGTCGGATCGTAGCGATGTCGT
>JAZORS010000162.1:0-5723 GCA_045656725.1 Eubacteriales bacterium
AACGTTCACACCCCGGAAGGAAAAGAAATGCTCAAAGAGCTTGAACAGTATTGCGATAAGCTCCGCGTTGTAGGAAGCTATAAAGTATAATCAAGAGGATTTTCTATGATACAGATAAAAATGAATCTTTCACCCGAATATAAAATCACGGTGGAGCGCGATTCCCTTTCAAGAGCAAAAGAGATACTCGGAATTAAAGGACGCGCGCTTATCGTTACCGACTCGGGCGTTCCAAAAAAGTATTCGGACGCAATTTCCGCATCCGTCGGCGATGCAAAAACCGTTACCATTCCGGAGGGAGAAGCAAGCAAATCTCTCAAATATTTTGAGTACATTCTTGAACAGATGCTTGATATGGGCCTTACACGATACGACTCGGTAATAGCCGTAGGCGGCGGAGTTTGCGGAGATATTGCCGGCTTTGCCGCTGCCTCGTATATGAGAGGAATTGCGTTTTACAACGTTCCAACGACGCTTCTTTCACAGCTTGATTCGTCGATTGGCGGAAAAACGGGGATAAATCTTTTATCTACTAAAAATATAATTGGAGCGTTTCATCAGCCAAAGGGCGTTTTAATAGACCCGGACACGCTTAAAACACTCCCCGAAAGACAAATAAAGGCAGGGGTGGCAGAGGCGATTAAAATGGCTTTAACATCCGATGCCGAGCTTTTTTCCGATTTCGAAAACGGCAAATTCAACCTTGACAATATCGAAGAGCTTATAACAAGAGCTGTCGCTATAAAGAAGGACGTAGTTGAAAAGGACGAGCACGAAAACGGACTTCGCCGAGTTCTTAATTTCGGTCACACATTAGGTCACGGAATAGAGTCGTCAAGCTTTGGTCGCTTACTGCACGGCGAATGCGTTGCTCTCGGAATTTTGCCGATGTGCTCGGAAAATTTAAGAAAAAGAGTTGTTTCGGTTTATGAAAAATACGGAATTTCAGCAAATGCCGATTACGACCTTGAAGCGTCCTTTTCCTATATTAAAAACGACAAAAAGGCAAAAAGCGGCGCGGTAAAGGCAATTTTCGTAGACACCCCCGGTGAATTTTACGAAAAGGAGCTTAGCTTCGAAGAATTCAGAAAACATATTACGGAAAACACAAGGACTTAAACTATGAAAAACAGTTTTGGTAACAATCTTATAATAAGCGTTTTTGGCGAGAGCCACGGAGAAATGATAGGCGCGGTCCTTGACGGACTCGCGCCGGGAATAAAAATCGACAGGGATTTTATAAACCAAAAGCTCTCACAAAGACGCCCTCACGGAAAAATATCAACCGCAAGGCAGGAAAAGGACGAGTTTCTGATTGTTTCCGGCGAATTCTCGGGATATACGACCGGAGCTCCGCTTACGGTACTGATTCCCAATACCGAGCAAAAGTCCTCCGACTACGCTGCAACTCTTGATATTCCCCGCCCGGGACACGCGGACTTTGCGGCGGAGTGCAAATATCACGGCTATCAGGATAAACGCGGCGGAGGTCATTTTTCCGGCAGAATTACCGCGGCTATCGTTGCGGCGGGCGCTATCGTTGAATCCGCGCTTTTATCCCTCGGGATAAAAATAGGCACGCATATTTCAAATCTTTCCGGAATTTCTGACAGAGATTTTTCGGATTATAACCAAGATATCGATTACCTTTCAAAGATAATCTTCCCCGCGCTTGATGCGGATGCCGCAGAAAAGATGGCGGAAAAAATCGAAAACGCGGCAAGGGTTGGCGACAGCGTTGGCGGAATTCTTGAAAGCGCGGTAATCGGACTTCCGGCAGGTGTTGGCGAGCCGTATTTCGACACTCTCGAAGGAAAAATCTCTCACGCGCTTTTTTCAATTCCGGGCATAAAGGGCGTAAGCTTCGGCGCGGGATTTGATATTGCCGCTATGTACGGAAGCGAAGCAAACGACGCATTCGCCACCGACGGAAAAACGGTATACACAAAAACGAACAACAACGGCGGCATAAACGGCGGTATAAGCAACGGAATGCCACTTACGGTAAAGGTAGCTGTTAAGCCGACACCATCTATCTCAAAAGAGCAGGACAGCGTTTCCCTTTCAAAAATGGAAAACGAAAAAATATCGGTAAAAGGCAGGCACGACCCTGCGATTATACACAGAGTAAGGGCTGTCGTTGACGCAACTCTTGCTCTTGCCATAGCCGACGCGCTTGTTACAAGATTCGGCACGGATTACTTGAAAAATGGCGGAAAATAATATGAAATATGCCTGTATTGGAGAAAAGCTCGGTCACAGCTTTTCAAAGGAAATACATAATGCGCTCGGGAGTTACGACTACGAAATCAAGGAAATTCCTCGATTAGAGCTTGATGCATTCATGAAAAAGGCCGATTTTCTTGCGATAAACGTCACAATTCCCTACAAAGAGGCGGTGATGCCTTATCTTGACGAAATCAGCGAGGAAGCAAGAAGCGTCGGCTCTGTAAACACTGTTGTAAACTGCGGCGGACGCCTTTTCGGTTACAATACTGATTTCTTCGGACTCACACAGCTCCTTCGCCACGCAAAAATATCGGTTAAAGGAAAAAAAGCCGCTATTCTCGGCTCGGGAGGAACGGCAAAAACCGCGCGCGCGGTGCTTTTGGCAGAGGGCGCGGCTGAAATCCTCACGGTCAGCCGTGATGCAGGTGACGGAAAAACAAGCTATAAGGATTTATCTGAGCTTCATTCCGACATTGAAATACTTATAAATACCACGCCCGTTGGAATGTTCCCCGATATAGAAAAAACGCCTGTTGACATTGACTCTTTTCCTAATCTGTCAGGTGTCGTCGATGCAATTTACAACCCGTTGAGGACTAATCTCATATCTCGCGCAAAGGAGCTTGGTATCCCCTCCGAGGGTGGCCTTTATATGCTGGTGGCGCAGGCGGTTTTCGCCTCGGAGCTTTTCCTTTCAAAAAAATATCCTGAAACGGAGCTTGAAAGAGTTTACGGAAAAATACTTGCGGAGAAAGAGAATATAATTCTTATCGGCATGCCCTCGTCGGGAAAATCGACCGTCGGCAAGCTTATTTCCGAGATGCTCTGCCGCCCCTTTTACGATACGGACGAGCTTATCGCCGAAAAAACGGGACTTACGATCCCTGAAATTTTCGAAAAGCTGGGCGAAGCGGAATTCCGACGGATTGAAAAAGAAGCCGTACTTGAAATTTCAGCAAAAACAGGGGCGGTAATCGCAACCGGAGGCGGTGTTATTCTTAACTCTGCGAATATAGACGGGCTTAAACGAAACGGAAAAGTTATTTTCCTCGACCGAGAGCTCACCGAGCTTTTACCGAGCGAGGACAGACCTCTTTCAAAAAGTGCCGATGCCCTTGGAAAATTATACAGCGAAAGGTATCCGAAATATCTTGCGGCCGCTGACATTACCGTAAAATCGGTAGGAAGCGCAGAAGAAACTCTAAAATATTTGATTTCAAAACTCTAAGTTAGGAAAATGCTATGAAAATATATATTTTAAACGGCCCAAACATCAATATGCTTGGGATAAGAGAGCCCGAAATATACGGCTCGCAAAATTACAAATATCTGACCGTGCTTTGCCGGGATTATGCCGAAAAGCTTGGAATTGAAGCTGTTATTTATCAATCAAACCACGAGGGAGATTTGGTAGACAAGATTCAAGAGGCATACTTTGAGGGCGCAAACGGAATTATCATCAATCCCGGCGCTTATACGCATACAAGCATTGCCATTTTAGATGCGGTAAAGGCGGTGGCGCTCCCGACTGTTGAGGTTCATATTTCCGACGTAGATAAAAGAGAAGATTTCAGACAGATAAGCTACGTTTCCCTTGCCGCGAAAAAGACCGTTAAAGGACACGGAATTCGCGGATATCTTGAAGCTATCGACTTTCTTTGTGAACTGATAGGAGCAAAAAATGAAAATTAAGATAGAAAAAGGCACGGCATTGGGCGAAATTTTTGCGCCGCCCTCGAAAAGCTTTTCGCACCGACTTCTTATAGCCGCAGCTCTTGCGCCCGGAGTCAGCACCGTTAAAGGCATTTCGTTTTGCGATGACGTTATTGCAACTATTAACTGTTTAAGGGCGCTCGGCGTTGAAATTGAAATTTCAGACGGCTCGGTTAAGGTGCACGGAAAATCCGCTTCTGAATTTTCCCCCTCCGACACGCTTTACTGCAAGGAAAGCGGAAGCACCCTGCGCTTTTTGATTCCCATAGCTCTTATTTCCGGCAAGGAAACTGTTTTCTCGGGAGAAAAAACGCTAATGGAAAGGCCAATGCACCTTTACGGAGAGCTTTTTTCCGAAAGAGGAATCACGTATTTGAATGAGGACGGTAAAATAACCGTAAAAGGACCTCTTACAAGCGGCGAATACGAGATTGCCGCAAACGTGAGCAGTCAGTTTATTTCGGGGCTTCTTTTCGCTCTTTCCTCCGTTGAGGGCGATAGCGTGATACGATTAACGACCACCGTTGAAAGCCGCCCTTATATAGACATGACAATCGCGGCACTTGCGGAATTCGGAATAAGCGTTAAATGGGAGGACGACTATACTCTCAAAATCAAGGGCGGAGATAAATTCCAGGCTAAATGCGTGACGGTTGAGGGAGATTATTCCGCCGCCGCATTTCCCTCGGCTCTTAACCTTTTCGGCTCGCAGGTTAAGGTTTTGGGACTCAACGAAAGCTCAATACAGGCAGACAGTGTTTTCTTAAAGCATTACGACGCGCTTGCCGACGGAATTCCCGTCGTTCATTTAAGCGACTGCCCTGATCTCGGGCCGGTTCTTTTTGCCGTTGCGGCGGCTAAACACGGCGGTATTTTTCACGGCACGAAGCGCCTGCAAATCAAAGAAAGCGACAGGTGCGCGGCGATGGCTATGGAGCTTATGAAATTCGGAGCATCCGTCAGCATATACGAGGACAGCGTCGTGGTTTATCCAAGAGATTTTCACAAGCCATCCGTTACCCTTGACGGACACGGCGACCACAGGATAGTTATGGCGCTTTCCGTTTTGCTTACGCTTGTAGGCGGTGAAATTGAGGGTGCTGAGGCAGTTGCGAAAAGCTACCCCGATTTCTTCGATGACCTGCGAGCACTCGGAATATCCGTTACGAAGCAGTAAAACGGCAGAGTTTTACGGAAAGGAATATAATTTATGAATATGCATTTTTACAGGAAGCTGCCTATACCCATGGACGTTAAGGCGGAATTTCCTATAACTGCCGAAATAGAAAAGGCACGAGCTGATTCTGTTGCAGAAATGAAAAAAATCTTCTCTTCGGAATCAGATAAATTTATTCTCATTATCGGCCCTTGCTCTGCTGACAATGAGGATTCCGTAATTGATTATATTTACCGATTACGCAAGGTGCAGGACAAGGTTTCGGACAAGATTCTCATTGTTCCGCGCATATATACGAACAAGCCGAGAACAACGGGTGACGGATACAAGGGTATGCTTCATCAACCGGACCCTAATTCCGCGCCGGATTTATTAAAAGGTATAGTAGCGATAAGAAAGCTTCACATAAGAGCTCTTTCCGAAACGGGCTTCGGCTGCGCAGACGAAATGCTCTACCCCGAAAACTACCGTTATCTCTCGGACCTTCTTTCATACGTTGCCATAGGCGCGCGCTCGGTGGAAAATCAGTTTCACCGTCTGACCGCATCGGGACTTGATAAAGTCGGATCGTAGCCATGTCGTTCTGTGAGCCAAGGAGTTGGGA
>JAZORS010000163.1:0-7156 GCA_045656725.1 Eubacteriales bacterium
ATGCGCTCGTAAGAATCTTAAAAGAGCCGAAAAACGCTATTTACAAGCAGTATCAGAAGCTCTTTGAGATGGACGGAATCGCTCTTAATTTTGACGACGATGCCTTTTATGCAATCGCAAAGCTTGCGGTGGAAAGAAAAACGGGCGCGCGAGGCTTGCGCTCGATTATCGAAAACCTTATGATTAAGCCGATGTTCGATTTCCCCGGCAGAGACGATATTGAGTCCCTTACCGTGACTCGCGCCTTTGTCGAAGGAAAAGAGGACGTGAAAATTACTTATAAAAAAGTACCCGAGCTTATCTCGGGCGAGTAATGCAAAACGTAAAAAAGCGTGGGTTAAGTATCTTTCGATACAAATCTCACGCTTTTTTCTTTTATTTTCTACAAATATTCATTTGCTATTATCATAATGCAAAATCCGATAAGAAGCGCAAATGTTGATGATGCGGGATTTGCGTTTTCGTGAGTTTCGGGTATCATTTCGTCACTGATAACGTAAAGCATTGTTCCGCCCGCAAGCGCAAGCGCGAAGGGCAGTATTTTTTCAAACATACTTACGGCAAAATACCCGAGAAAAGTTCCGATAACCTCCACAGCACCGGTCAGCGACGCGTAAAGAAGCGTTTTTTTCTTCCCTAATCCGACGGAAAGCATAGGGGAAATTATAACCATTCCCTCCGGAATATTTTGCAGCGCAATACCGAAAGCAACCGTCAGAGCATCGGAAACGTTTCCCGTTCCGAAGCCTACTCCCGCCGCGATTCCCTCCGGAAAATTATGAATGGCTATTGCAAGAACAAAGAGCATTATTTTATTGATTCTCGCGCTTTCCTCTTGCGCATCAGGCTGACGCTTGAACTTTCCCTTGATTTTCGGCACGAGCTTATCGGCGTAATATATAAGAAGCGCACCAGACAAAATTCCCCCGACGGTAATGATAACGGCAAATTTACCTCCGTATTCAAGCGACGGAAGTATCAGTCCGTTAATAGATGCCGCAAGCATAACTCCCGCGGCAAGAGCCAGAACTGTATCGCTGAATTTTGAGGATATATTTTTAAACGCAAAGCCGAGAGCCGCGCCAAAAAAAGTAGCGCCGCCCACGCCAAGGGCTGTTAACAAAACAATTAACACTTTATATCTCCGTGTTTTTAACGTTCTGTTAATCAGTTTATGGCGCGGGCGGCTTAACTGCTATTTATCTTGTGCTTTTACGGAATACAAGAGGACTTGTATCCATATACTGCTTGAATATTTTGTGGAAATAGTTGGGGTTGCAAAATCCCGTTGATTCGGAAATTTCAGCCATAGAAATATCTGTTTCGGAGAGTAGCTGCATTGCCCTGTTTATCCTGAGACCGTTTATGTATTCAATTGGTGTTTTACCTATGCTGTCCTTGAACATTTTGGTAAAATAATCGGCTGATACGCCTATCATATCGGCAAGCTTTTCTATGTATATTTTTTCACAGTAATGCTCGGCAATAAAATCCATAACAGGTCTTAGGCGCAAAACGTTATGATATATCATTTTATCCGATTCGTCCTTTGATCCGCAGTAATATCTGAGAAGCTCGGTCATCATAAGATAAATATTGGCTCTTATCGGAAGCTTATAGCATATTTCCTTTGCAACGTATTCATCGTATGACTCCTGCATACATTTGGAAAGCGCCTCGTAAACCGATGAATTTTTGTCGAAATGCGCGATTTTGCTCTTTGATTGAAGATAGAACATATAAAAGACTTCCGCATCAAAATTTTCCATATTTTCTTCAAGAATTGACGAGGAAAACTTCATACCGCGCACAGATGCCTTCGCACCGATGGCATCAGCTCGAAAAACCATAGTAGGCGGAATGTATATAATATCTCCCGCCTTTGCCTCTATCGTTTCAGTTCCGACAATAAGCTTTACCTTGCCGGACATTATCTGAATTATCTCCATAGCCGCCTCGTGAGTTATAACGTTCACAAGACGCCCGTCACCGCTGACAAAATACATTTCGAACGGAAACTTAAAATCTACGTTTTTCATAACAACTCCTTTTTGCCGTAAGGGCTGAAAAAATAAGGATTCGGATTATTTTCCGTCCGAATAAAATACGGAAAGCTCGGGCTCGGGTATTTCCTTTTTGCTTATTTTTTTGATGTTTTCCACCAAAAGAACAGGCGCTACCTCTCCGCCGTACGATTTTGCGCTTTCCTTGCGGATTTTACCCTCAACGATTATCCAATCCCCGTTTTTCAAGTTCACGGGGCTTTTTATTTTTGCGCAAATTGCTTTGTATGGCATATCGTCCTTACAGCAGGTGATAACGTATCTTCCCACTCCGAATTCCAAATCCGGAATTGTGTCTTCTCCCGCAACAAGGCCTTTAAATCTGACTTTTTTTCCGTCAAAAGCCTCAAATTCCGCCATCATATGCGAAAGAAAGAACGGATAATCCTCGTCTTTAATCTCTACGACGGGCTGAGTGAGATCGTAAGGAAGCGGATCCTCAATGGTGTCGGGCTCAACCTCACCGTCTGTATTTTCATAAAATATGGCGATATCTCTGCCAACCGCACGAACCATATCGTGAAGCGGCTGTCTATCCGTATTCTCGTTTACTCTGTTGAAAACAACGAGGTCTGCGCTAACGAATTTTTCTTCAATCAGAAAACGCATATTAGTGTGATACGCCTTTGCAGTTTCGGAATTCATTATCGAAATATCCTGATATACGAACCACCCCTCAGGCAAAGAATTGTAAAATGCTTCGTTGTACCACATTCCGTTATATTCTACCACAACGATATTCGCGCCCGATTTTTTTTGAAGAGCTGAAAGCTTCTCCGGATTTATATCCTCTTGGTCCTCGATTGCTTCGAAAAAGACGTTTTTGCCGTAATCCTTTGGCTCGTATTCTTCGACACCCTCTTCACAGGTCAAAATAAGATATTTATTCTCCGGACCGTAAAAATTCGGGTCAGTCATCATATCTTTTATAAATTTCGTCTTACCTGCTTCAAGAAAGCCGGAAAACAGATATACTGCAACGTCCATTTTATATTCCAATCAATTCCTTAATTTTTTCTTCATTTATATTTGAGCCGATAACACAAAGCCGACCTATTACAGCCGCGCTACCGCGTCTTATGTCGGGCTCGTCCGGCACGTAGTCGAAATGAATCCACTCACCGTCCTCGGAATCAACTATACCCTTTGCTCTGAGGATAAAGCCGTATTCATCGCTCTCGTCAAATGCTTTAAGTATCTGCGCTATTTTTTCTTCGGTAAATTTATTTGCGGTTTCTGCTCCGAAGCTTGCAAATACTTCGTCTGCATGGTGATGTCCGTGGTGGTGCCCACAGCCGCACTCCTCATCGTGCTCGTGATGGTGATGTCCACAACCGCACTCTTCGCCATGCTCGTGATGGTGATGTCCACAACCGCACTCCTCACCGTGCTCGTGATGGTGATGTCCGCAGCCGCACTCTTCGCCATGCTCGTGATGGTGGTGTCCGCATCCACACTTTTTACCGTGATGCTCATGCTCTTTAAGCAAATCAAGCTCCTCTTCAAGAGTGCTGTTCTTTCCTTCAATGGCCGAAACGATATCTGCGCCCGAAAGCTTATCGATAGGCGTTGAAATAATTACCGCCGACTCGTTATGCTCACGAATCAGAGAAATAGATTCGTTTATTTTCGCCTCTGTTGCTTTATCCGTATGCGAAAGGATAATTGCAGATGCGTTTTCTATCTGGTCACCAAAAAATTCCCCAAAATTCTTCATATACATTTTGCACTTTACGGCATCAACCACAACAGTATACGAATTAAGCTCAAAATCCCGTGTATCCACGCTTTTAACAGCTTTTATTACGTCGGAAAGCTTGCCGACTCCCGACGGCTCGATAACTATTCTGTCGGGCTTGTACTCGTTAAGCACCTTTTCAAGCGCGCGTGAGAAATCTCCCACAAGCGAGCAACATATACAGCCGGAATTCATCTCTGTTATTTCAATTCCCGCATCCTGCAAAAAGCCGCCGTCAACACCGATTTCACCGAACTCGTTTTCAATAAGAACGAGCTTTTCACCGGAATATGCCTCTTTTAGCAGTTTTTTTATAAGCGTCGTCTTTCCCGCACCGAGAAATCCTGAAAAAATATCAATTTTAGTCATACTGTGCTCCTTAAAACATTATAAAGATATTTTAATACACATTTCCGAAATTGTCAAGTGTTAAAACCCGAAAAAATCGCCATTTTTTATACATTTTCCGTTTTCAACGCGGCTTTTTGCCGTCTTTTTTCATTTATCAAGCAAAAAGCCAAATGCGCCCGTCTTAACGGATTGAATTTAATATCCGCAAGGTAGGCAAGAGTGAATAATCCGAACTCGTTTTTGTGAGGCGAATTATCCGTTATACTTCGGTAAAAATTCTTATAATATTCCTATATTATCTCAAATTTCTACCTCGTCTTACAGAAAATTCGCTCTCTCAAAAATTCGGGAAGAACTCTGTGCATTAATTTTTAGTTGATTTTGGTGCTTGGCTCTCGCAGCTAAGTAAGACTTTGCAAGAGAGATAAGTGCCGAAAGCGCTACAAATTAAGGATACAGAGCGGGTTCGGATTATTCACTCTTGCCTAGGCAAACGCGAAATGGCTCTTGCCCGTTTTTTTAAGATTTCTTGCCTCCATTTTATCCTTAACGCTTTGCGCGTTTTGCATAACGGTTTTGTGCTTTGCGCTGTGCCAATATACATGCTTTGTTCCCTGCATTGTTTTACATTCGGCAAGTCCCGAAAAAGAGTTCAGGCACAGTTCGGGAGCTATTCCCGATGCAAAAAGCACATCAAGCATAACGCCGGCGCTTATGCTGAATTCACAAACAGAAAAGTCACCGTTTTCTCTTGTAATATAAAAGCTTCCGAAGCCGCGGTATCCAATACTGTGTAAAAAGCTTTGGAGCTTTTCGCAAAACTCATTTTTTTCTTCCGTTATCAGCGCAAGCGGCATTCCCCCTGTGATAGAATTTTCGAGGATTACTTTCGCAAAAACGCCGAAATCAAGATTTGATTTTTCGCTTATAAATACTGTGTAAACGTACTTTTCGGAGCTGTTCGCGCGTTTTTCAAGGAAAAAACCGAAAGGATAGCCGTATCCGGTGGCATAGCGAGCTATTGCCAGCGCCTCTTCGGAATTTTTCGGAAAATACGCGCTTTTCATATCGGGAAACGGATAATTCCAATATTCCGTTTTTTTGGTAGGCAAAAGAACTGTGCGGCTATCCTTTGCGGATATTTCAAGCTCGGCGGCACCGTTTTCTATAAAAACGCACTTTTGGTGAGGGATTTCCCATGAATCAAGAAGCCTGTAAAGCTCGCGCCTATCCGTTAATTTCTCTGCCAGCTCCTCATTCGGAACTGAAAATTTATAATATTTTGACAGCTCCTTGATGTTTTTCGAGACAAAGGTGACGTAAGCATCGGTACATGGCAAAAGAATCATATTTTTGCCTTTTCTCTTTTTCGCAAAAGAAATAATCTCGGGCAAAAGGACGGAATCGTCGCGGCAGCCCGAGAAAAATTTATTTCTTATTATGCGGGAAAATCTTGCATATTTACATTTATATGCCCCGAAAACGTAAGATTTCTTATGATATTGCCCATAAAATGCTTTTGCGGCAAAATAAGCGCCCTTACCTGAGCCAAGCAAAACAAGAATCGGCTTTTCCCCATTTTTCTTCATTTCCCCTCATTTCTCTCTATTCGAAAAACACACCCTCCGTCCTGAAATCCGAAAAGCCGTCCTGCCTTAAAATTTCATAAACCGCAATCGCAACGGAATTTGAGATATTGAGGCATCTTGAACCGTCAAGCATCGGGATTCTGACGCATCTTTCGGGATTTTCGCGAAGAAGCTCCTCCGGCAAACCGACCGACTCGCGCCCGAAAACTATATACGCGTTATCGGGATATTCTATTTCCGCATAATTTTTCTTTCCCTTGGCTGAAAAGAAATACATTTCAGCGCCGCAGTTTTTGGAGAGAAAATCCTCATAATTATCGTAATACGTGATATTAAGCTTATCCCAATAATCAAGCCCTGCTCTTTTAAGAGTTCTGTCCGAAATTTCAAATCCGATAGGGCGGATTACGTGAAGGTGCGCCCCCGTTACCGAGGCGGTTCTTGAAATATTCCCCGTATTCTGCGGTATTTCCGGTGAATAGAGCACAATATTTATTCTTCGCATTTATTTTCTCCCAAATTTATAAAAATATCCCTTTTGTATTTACGTTAATTATACATCAAAACCGACCGTTTTGCAATATTCGACCTTTATTTTAAAAATCTTTACATTTTATTATTTATTTTTCCCCGACTTTATGATATAATCTGTTATAATGGATTAGTATGGATTAGTATGCAATCACGAAAGGATAAGATAAATGGGATTTTTCAAATCTTACAGCGAGAAGCAGATTAAGAAAATTGTGCCTATTGTTGATAAAATAGAATCTCTTGCAGATGCGTTCCGCGCAATGACGGACGATGAGCTTCGTTCATACACTAAAACGCTCAAGGACGAGCTTCGCTCGGGAAAAACGCTTGACGATATTCTCCCCTGGGCTTTCGCCCTTGTCAGAGAAGCGGCAGACAGAGTGCTCGGAAAGCGCCCCTTCCGCGTTCAGCTTATGGGCGGTATTCTTTTGCACCAAGGAAGAATCGCAGAGATGAAAACAGGAGAAGGAAAGACTCTCGTTGCTACCCTTCCCGCCTTTCTTAATGCTCTTACCGAAAAGGGCGTTCATATAGTTACCGTAAACGACTATCTTGCCAAGCGCGACAGCGAGGAAATGGGCAGAGTTTACGGATTTCTCGGTCTTACCACGGGACTTATCGTTCACGGGCAGAATCAGTCGGAAAAGCAAAAGGCATACGCCGCCGATATAACCTATGCTACCAACAACGAGCTCGGATTCGATTATCTGCGCGACAATATGGTCATATATAAGGAGCGAATGGTTCAGCGCGGCCACAGCTATGCTATTATAGACGAGGTTGACTCCATACTGATTGACGAGGCGAGAACTCCCCTTATCATATCGGGCGCAGGTACAAAATCCACCGACCTTTACGATATGGCAGACAGATGCGTCCGT
>JAZORS010000164.1:0-3332 GCA_045656725.1 Eubacteriales bacterium
ATTCGACCGTAATAATACTTGATAACTCAATTACGGGTATGACGGGACACCAGCAGAATCCCACTACGGGTTACAACATTAAAGGCGATCCTGCCGCCAAGGTGGATTTGGAATCGCTCTGCCGCGCGGTCGGTATCAAGAGGGTCAGGGTGGTCGATCCGTACAATATCTCGGAGTGTGATAAGGCAATAAAGGAAGAAACGGAAGCAAACGAGCCGTCAGTTATAATTTCCAGACGTCCGTGTGTGCTTTTGAAGAGCGTTAAGCCTAAATCTCCCGTAAAGGTCGATTCAGATAAGTGCAGAGGCTGTAAAAAATGTATGACGCTTGGATGCCCTGCTATTTCGTTTAAAAACAAAAAAGCCATTATTGATCACACGCTTTGCGTTGGGTGCGACGTGTGTAAGCAGCTTTGCGCGTTCGGCGCGATAGAAAGCGAGGTGCGCTGATATGAAAAATACAAGCTTGATGATAGTTGGAGTCGGCGGACAGGGAACGCTTCTTGCAAGCAAGCTTCTCGGAAAGCTTCTGGTCGGAGAGGGCTACGACGTTAAGGTATCCGAGGTTCACGGAATGAGCCAAAGAGGCGGAAGCGTCGTAACGTACGTAAGATACGGAGATAAGGTGTATTCCCCTGTCATAACGGAAGGCGAAGCCGATTATATAGTTTCTTTTGAAAAGCTTGAAGCGGCAAGATACGTTTCTTGCTTGAAAAAGGGTGGAAAAATGATAGTTAATACTCAGGAAATAGACCCTATGCCCGTAATTATCGGCAACGCATCGTACCCGTCTGAGGTTCTCGGTGAGCTTGAAAAAAGCGGAGTTTCGCTCGATGCCTTTGACGCGCTTTCGATAGCCGAGGAGGCGGGAAGCGCAAAGGCTGTAAACATAGCGCTTATGGGAAGGCTTGCTAAGTATCTGGACATTTCCAAAGAAAAGTGGATAAACGCTATCGAAACCACCGTACCGGAGAAATTTAAGGAGTTGAATATAAAAGCATTTGAGCTTGGGTACAGCTTCAGCTGATTTGGAGGAAAGGATATGACTATAAGACAAATCTCGGTTTTTATCGAAAATAAGCCGGGGGCTATGGTTTCTGTAACTGAGGCTCTCGGTAAAGCGGGTGTCGACGTACGCGCACTTTCACTTGCTGACACTCAGGATTTCGGAATACTCAGAATGATAGTGGACGATACGGATAAAGCAAGGGAAGCATTGGCGCAAATAGGTTGCGTTACGGTAGTGAACGACGTTCTTGCGGCAGAAATACCGGATACTCCCGGCGCCATGACTGATTTGATGGTTAAGGTTTCCGAAACCGGGCTTAACATTGAATACATGTATGCGTTTATTTCGCCGGTCAACAAAAAGGCGTATATAGTTCTTCGCATAAAAGACTTGGATGCGGCAACGGTAGCTCTCAAAGAGAATGGGATAACTCTTGCCGAGGAACCAGGTATTGTGTAAAAATTCACAAATATTTTTCATTATTAAAGAAAAATTTAAAAAAATAATTGTACTTGAAAGAAAAAAATAATAAAGTCTATTGTAATTATAAAAAAAATATGTTATAATAGGGTATGTTTATAAAAATATTGTACGCGTCGCGTACATGTTAAGGAGGGTACATATGCTCAAATTAGAAAGAGGCAAGAGAGTTTTCTCAGTAATGCTCGTCGCGTTTGTGCTGGTTGCGTCTATGTTTGCGGTAATCGCTATGGCGAACACCGAAAAGGGTGCAGGCGAAGCGGTGTTTGAGAGCTTTGCGGGGAATACACAGCTTTCTGCCACGGTCGGAGGTTCGTTTACATACGTTCCGGAAACCGGTGATGAAATAACGGAGTTTAAAGTAACGCAGGAATTACTTAATGAGATCAAGATAGTTGGTAGAATCGAACTTAAACCCGGAGAAAGCATAGTCGGTAATACCGTAACGGTCGCCGTGGGTAGCGGAAAAGCCGTTCAGTACATGACGATAACCGATTTCAGTTCAGAATTTGAACTTATGGTGGGTCTTAATCATGCACTCTGCATGGAGTACGATAACGAGATATCAGTTGTACTTACATACGTTCTCAAAACAGACGGCATTGCCAAGAATGAGATCAAAGAGGTAAAAGCTGATATCGGAGTTGTTACGTATGATAAGACCACGGGTATTCTCGGATATCCCGCCGGTGCTACGTACGTTGCTTCCGACGATACGGAGAAGGCTCTGACCACATCTTACGTTCCTGAGGACGCAAAGAAGGTGGACGGAAAGGTAACCGTTAAGTTTGATTCCAATGAGTTTACCTTTGAGCCTAACGCAAGTAAGGTAGCTGATAACGATTTTGCGGAAACGGGAATAGTCGTATCCTACACAGGTACAACCGCTACGATAAAGACTTCCGCAAAGTATGAGTACATGTTTGTTGCCGCAGGCACTACCGAAAGCGGCTCTGTTGATAAAAATTACGGAGAGGAGCTTAACGGTAACGGCTGGTTCAAGTCTGATGCGGATACGTACGTAAAGACAGAGCTCAGCATGGGAGCGACCTACTCTGTTTGGGTAAGAGTTCCTGAAAGCGACGGGGTTCTGGCGAGTGCTCCTAAATTTGCAGCAAGAATAACCCTTCTTACTGAGGTTGAGGATAATGCTCTTGAAGCATTCATAAGAAAGTATGAAGAGCTTAAAGTTGCAAACAAGCTTTACAATCCCGAAACCAAGAGAATAGACGGTGAGCTTGATCCTGACGGAGTTAATGCACTCTACGTTCTTTACACCTCTCTTGAAAGTAATACAAAGCAGCTCGTTACGGTAAGCGAAAGAGCAAGGTATCTTACAATAACCCAGTATTTAGCGGTACATCAGGCGATAATCCTTAAAAAAGTGCCCACCTCGGCTGATGAAAATGCAGTAGATGATGCAATCAGCGCATTCGATTCCCTCGGCGCAGACGAGACTGCGTATGCTGAGTACAGAGAAGAATTGAAGAAGAAAGAGAGTGCTATCGCTTACAAGATTGAAGCAATAGAGAGGGTAGATTATCTTAGTGCTCCGGTAGAGGTTGATGCTACTCTCGTTGCAGGTATCAAGAATGCGGCAAAAACCGCAATCGACGCTGCTGAAACCGAGCTTGACGTGGAAAGAATTGTGGTTCAGGCAAAACTTGACGTAGATAAGCTCATTGTTAAAAAGGGCGTAAACCCAGATGCTGACATAGCCGCAAAGCAGAACGGATATATAACCAAGGCGTATAACGCTATGGTAGCTGATATAGCTGACGCAGATATAGATGATTTGGAAGAAATTGAAGAGGACAGCTACGATATGCTTCGTTACGCAAGAG
>JAZORS010000165.1:0-10815 GCA_045656725.1 Eubacteriales bacterium
TCGCACATTTTCGTAAGGCGTGCGATAACTTCGTCACGGTATTTTGAAAGATCAGCCTGCTTCGTGAAGAAGCTGAACATTCTGATGTAGTTAGTTCCAAGAGCCTTTGCGGCTTTAATCGCTTTTTTCGTAAGCTCAAAATGCTCTTCAAAATCAGCATCGATTGGGTATTTACCTATCGGCGAGCCGAGTGAGTTAACCTTTATTCCCGCTTCGTCAAGCTTTGCCTTTATTTCTTTAAGCTCTTCTACGGAATAGGTAAGAATACCTCTGCCGTCTATGTTTCTCGGTTCAATATATCTTATTCCGTTTCTTTTAAGAGCGGCTATCTGCTCTGAAAGAGAAGATCCCGCTTCGTCCGCAAAAGCGGACAGCACGAATTTAGCCATTAGTTACTCTCCACAAAATTATTTGCTTCTTGATGCTACGATAAGAGGATACATATTGGTGTAGCTCGTTTTCATCTGCTCGAAAACGTCGCCAAGCTGGAAAGCGTTATCCTGCTCAACGTGAGCGTTCTTAACGCCATACTTATCGCAAAGCTCGATAATCGGAACAAAATCAATAACACCCTCACCGCAGGGGCAGATAGGACCTTGTGGCTTGCTTAACATATCTTTTAAGTGAACGTCGGTCATTCTTCCTGCTTTAAGCACCTTTTCGAGATACTGCATGGTGTCAACTCCTGCAAAGTCAGACCAATAAACGTCGAATATGAAATCAAAATCGGGCGCTTCCTCAAACATGAAGTCGAATACAACTGCGCCATCACGGGTTTCAAACTCGAATGCATGGTTGTGATATGTAAATTTAAGACCTGCGTCCTTTATCTTTTTGACGGGCTCGCTCATAACCTTGAGGAACTCACGGATGCCGTCAAGAGATTCTCTGTAACTTTGAGGCATACTTCCAAGACCGATAATGGGAGAACCGATAGTCTTGTGGAACTTAATAAGATTATCCGTATCGTTAACGATAGAATTAAAGGGCTTATGTGTACATGTGATGGGGAGCTGGTATTCTTCTGAATAAGATTTCAAAAGCTCTGCGTCTATCTCGCAGATGCCCGACATTTGAGCTACCTCATAACCGATATTCTTGATTTTTTCAAATGCAACTTTAAGCATTTCGGGGGTTTTGCACTGTGTTTTAATGGAATGAAATTGTGCGCCAAGCTTCATAACATTTGCCTCCTAAAAATTTGTCACTATAATTTTAACATATATAAAAATATCTTGCAATACTTTTTTGCTATTTTTTATTGTAATACTTGCAAAAACTATTGCAAAAATTGCTCGAATGTGTTAGAATATATAAGGAGTAGTATGCTCGAATTAAGAAAAAAGGGGGGAGCTTTTGATAATGAACAAGAAAAAACACGTTAAAATCAATAAGATTTCGTATTCTTATTCCAGCACAACCGTTAACAGTAAAGATTTTACCACACGCCACTGTCATGACAGATACGAGATACTTTACGTTATAGACGGAAAAGGAAAGTTCATAATCGAAGGCAGAGAATATCCCGTAAACTCTCATACGGTGCTCGTTATACCGCCCCTTGAATATCACTGCATAGATTTAATCGAGGGCACAAACTACGAAAGATGCGTTATCCACTTTACAGAGGGTGACCTGATATCCGATTGCAAGGAGCAGCTTTCTGCTTTCCGGAGAAATAACGAAGAGGGGACAAGCTTCTATATAGCAAACGTATCCTCTATGCCGATAGTTTCTCAGATTGAGCAATTTGAGTATCTTGATTCCGTTCCCGAGGAGCGCAGATCTCTTTTTGCAAAGCTTCTTCTTTCCGAGCTGGTGCTGCTTTTATCCTCGACAAGCTTTGACGAGGTTTCGTATGAGGATGCCGAGCTTGGCGCAAGAGTAATACGATACCTAAACGAGCATATTGACAAGGACGTCAGCCTTGATAAATTAGCTAAACGCTTCTTTGTCAGCAAATACTATCTGTGTCGCGCTTTCAAAAAGCACAACGGAATATCTGTTCACGGATATATAAATCAAAAGCGCGTTATGTACGCGAAGCAACTGATAGAAGCAGGGGAAACCGCTTCGGGCGCCGCATACAGAGTCGGCTTTGGAGATTATTCGGCATTTTACAGAGCATACGTTAAAATTGTAGGCAAATCCCCGACTTATACCGAAGAAGGAAAGTGAAACAAATCGAAAGGATGTTTAACTAAATATGCATCTTGAAAAAATCAATTCTCCCGACGATATAAAATCGCTGGGGAAGAATGAAATTAAACAGCTCTGCACCGAAATTAGACATTTTCTCGTAGATAACGTGGATAAAACCGGTGGGCATCTTTCGTCAAACCTTGGCGTAGTAGAGCTTTCGGTTGCAATCCATAAGGTTTTTGATTCTCCGCGCGATCATATAATTTTTGACGTCGGCCATCAGTCCTACGTTCATAAAATCATAACCGGCAGACGCGAATGCTTTTCGAATTTAAGAAAAAGCGGCGGTATGTCGGGTTTCACGTCAAGAAGTGAAAGTGAACACGATCCCTTTGGCGCCGGACATAGCTCGACCTCCGTTTCCGCGGCGCTTGGATTTGCTGAATCCGATATGCTTCTCGGAAAGGATAATTATACCGTTGCGGTACTTGGTGACGGCGCTTTCACAAGCGGAATGGTTCACGAGGCGCTCAATAATGCAAATCCCGACTCGCGTCTTATAATTATCCTTAATGAAAACGGAATGTCGATTTCCGTAAACAAAGGCAGGTTTGCCGCTTATCTATCCCGTGTTCGCGCATCGGGTGGATACCGTACGTGGAAGCGGCGCACAAAAATTGTTGTAAAGTCGCTCCCCCTCCTGGGAAGACCGATTCTCTCGTTGCTCACGAAAATAAAAACGAAAATAAAAAATACGTTTCTGTCCTCAAACTATTTCGAGGACCTCGGACTTTATTATATAGGCCCGATTGACGGAAATAATTATCCAAAGCTTGAAACAGCACTCTATAAAGCCAAAGATATAGGAGAGTGCGTAATAGTTCACGTAAAAACCAAGAAGGGTAAAGGCTACGAGCCGGCTGAAAAAAATCCCGACGGGTTTCACAGTGTTTATACTAAAAAGAACGACGGAAAAAAGAAATTTTGTGAAGTTTTTTCAAATAAGCTTATCGAGATGGCAGAGGGCGACCCATCAATTGTTGCTATAACCGCGGCGATGGGGATTGGAACAGGACTTGAAGCATTCGAAAATAAATATCCCGAAAGATATTTTGACGTCGGAATTGCGGAAGAGCACGCGGTAACCTTTGCCGCCGCGCTTGCCGCAAACGGTATGAAGCCGTACGCGGCAATATATTCAACCTTCCTTCAAAGAGCATACGATAATATAATTCACGACGTTGCGCTTCAAGAGCTGCCCGTCAGACTTATAATTGACAGAGCGGGACTTGCTGTATCCGACGGCCCGACTCATCACGGTATATTTGACGTTGCGTTTTTATCTCACGTTCCCGGAATGAAAATCTTTGCCCCTGTAACCGAGGGCTCGCTTTGCCGCGCCCTTGAGCTTTCATATCAGACGAATGAGCCGATAGCTATAAGATATTCAAATCAGTCGGAGTGTGAAAAAGTGAAAAACACATTCTATCCCGACGGTGATTATGAAAAGCTCGGTGTAAGAGCCGATTTCAAGCCGGGAGACGAGCAATTCGTCATTATGACCTACGGAAGTATAGTGACAACCGTTTTGGAAGCGAAAGAATACCTTTTGTCAAAAGGCATAAGTGTGGGAATTGTTTTGATTGAAGCTTTGCGCCCTTATTCTATGCTCCGCGAAGAAACGGAAAAGTATATTAAGGATGCAAAACGGGTTCTTTTTGTTGAGGAGGGAATCAAAAACGGCGGCGCAGCAGTATTGCTTCGGGATGCCTTTGCCGAGCGCGGCTTCGATTTTACAAAAACCGAATTTAAGATTCTTGCTATCGACGATAACTTTGCGAATCCAAAAGAACCCTGTGATTTATACGGGCATCTTGGGTTTACAAAGGAAAATATCGCTTCGTATTTTGAATCGTGATCTGTGGAGCAGAAAATGAACATCAATCTTTATGACGATGAAATAAAAGAATATATATGTAAGGTGCAGAACAAGCTTGAAGGTCTTGAAAAACGGGCATACGTTTACACCTTCGGCTGTCAGCAAAATGAAGCGGACAGCGAAAAAATAAGGGGAATACTGTCCCTTTTGTTTTATAAAATAACCGATGAACCAAATGATGCTGACGTAATTATAATCAACACCTGCGCTGTAAGGCGGCTTGCTGAATTGAAAGCGCTTTCAATGCTTGGAAATTTCAAGGAGCTGAAAAGAAAAAATCCGGAGCTTATCGTTGGTGTTGCAGGTTGTATGGCGGCGGAAGAGCATATCGTTATGCAACTCAAAAAATCCTTCCATTACGTGAATTTTACACTTGAGCCGGGAATGATGCACAAGCTTCCGGAGCTCATATATTCCGCTATCGAGTCAAGCGAAAGAATATTTATTTTCGGCACGGAAAACACTAACGTTATAGAGGGTGTTGAATCTGTAAGGCGTATGGCTCATAAAGCGTGGGTATCAGTTATGCACGGATGCAATAATTTCTGCTCATACTGTATAGTTCCGTATGTGCGCGGCAGGGAAAGAAGCCGAAAAAGCAAGGATGTAATAGACGAATGTAAAAAGCTTGTAGCTTCCGGCTGTAAAGAAATAACGCTACTCGGGCAAAACGTCAATTCCTATCGCGATGATATGGATTTCGCTACCCTGATGGAGAAAATCGCGCAAATCGACGGAGATTTTCTCGTGCGCTTTATGACGAGCCACCCGAAAGACGTTTCGGATGCATTAATAGATGTAATGGCTAAATATCGGGAAAAGATAGCCCCGCATTTTCATCTTCCCTTGCAGTCGGGAAGTGACGCGATACTAAAAAAAATGAACAGAACCTACGATATGAAAGGGTTTTATGCAACCGTTGAGAAGATAAGGGCAAAAATTCCCGACATATCGTTGACGAGTGATATAATAGTCGGCTTCCCCTCGGAGAGTGATGAGGATTTTGAAGCAACAATGAATGCCCTTGAAACAATTCGCTTTGATATGGTTTATTCCTTTAATTATTCAAAGCGCGAGGGAACACTGGCGGCTAAAATGCAGGATCAAGTCGAAAAATCCGTCAAAACGGAAAGAATGACGCGGCTTCTCAACGTGCAAACGGAGATTTCGCACGAAGCTAACGAAAAATACGTCGGAAACGCGGTGAGGGTGCTTGTTGATTCTTATTCCGAAAAAGACAATAAATACACTGCAAGAACCGCAACAAATAAGCTCGTGCATTTTACGGGAGGTATGGCAACACCCGGAAATTTTGCATATGTTAAAATAACCAAAGCAGGCGCTTTTGACCTCTTTGGAGAAGAAATACAGGAGAAAAACAATGGATAAAATTACAGAACTTGCTCACATTTTAGGTGAGGAAATCGCGAAAAGTGACGAAATTAAGAATTTGCAAGCGGCAAAGGCGGCTTTTGATGCCGATGCGGAGCTTCAATCTCAGATGAGCGAATATGAAACCGACCGACTTTTGCTCGGTCAGGAATTCGCAAAGGAAACCGCCGAGGCGGATCAGATTGCAATAGCAAATCTCAAAGCAAGAATAGAGGAGCTTACCACCCTTATATCAAGAAATCCGAAATATATAATTTTTGCCGAAGCTCAAAATGCGCTTAATAACCTCATGGCATCGGTAAATGCGGAAATTAAATTCTGTATTACCGGTGAGCGTCCTGCAAGCTGTACGCACGACTGTTCAACTTGTGGCGGTTGCTCACACTGAATTATTTAAGATGCCGTAGTTTTCGGCAGGAGGAAAGATAGGCCAATGGCAGAAGTAATACAAAAAAAAAGCGAGCTTGTTAACACAACTCCCATGATGAAGCAGTATCTTGATATAAAAGAACAGTATGACGGATATATTTTGATGTACCGTCTCGGTGATTTTTATGAATGCTTCTTCGACGATGCTATGGTAGCGTCAAGAGAGCTTGAATTGACTCTGACGGCAAGAGATTGCGGAGAAGGAAAGCGCGCGGCTATGTGCGGAGTTCCTTTTCATAAAGCGGACGTTTATATCGGTAAGCTAGTTGAGCGCGGTTACAAGGTTGCTATCTGTGAGCAAACGGAAGATCCCAAGGCGGCGGTGGGACTTGTAAAGCGCGAGGTAATAAGAGTTGTAACTCCGGGAACTGTAACCGACGGAACTCTGCTTTCAGAGGGTAAAAATAACTTTTTGGTTTCTCTCGCCTTTGGAAAAAGCGGAGTAGGTGTTGGTTTTGCCGACATTTCTACCGGCGCAATATCCGTCACGTATATAGATCAAAAGGATTTCGTTACCCTTAAAAACGAGCTTGCGTCCTATCAGCCGGCCGAGGCGATTATTAACGTTACAGCCGAAGAATGTTCCGATATCGTGAATTTTCTCTGTGACAAATTCGGCACTCTGATAAGTGATGGAGCAAAGCGGCTTTTCGATTATGAAAAGACAAGAGAAAAGGTGAAATCGGTATTTAAAGATGAATCTGAAAAGTTAAATCTCGCCGAACAGTTTATGGCGGTCGGCGCTTTGCTTTCTTACATTACCGAAACACAAAAAACAGACGTTTCCTTTGTAAAAGAGCTTAACGTATATTCCAAAGGACAGTTCCTTGAAATTGATATAAACACAAGGCGCAATCTTGAGCTTGTCGAATCAATGAGAACAAAGGAAAAGCGAGGCTCGCTACTTTGGGTTCTTGATAAAACCAAGACTGCGATGGGCGCGCGCCTTTTGCGCTCCTGGATACTTAAACCACTTATCAATCCCGCCCACATAACACACCGTCAGGCAGCGGTTCGAGATCTTCTTTCTAGCCCTATCGTAAGGGAAGAATTGAGGGAACTGCTTTCGGGAATTCTCGACCTTGAACGTCTGACTGCAAAGGCGGTTTACGGAACGGCAAATGCAAAGGATCTTAAAGCAATACATAGCAGTATTTCAAAACTGCCCGAAATTAAATCCCTGATTTCGGGATTTAATACCGATTCTATTAAAAACATTTCCGCCAAAATGGACATACTAAGTGATGTGTCCGACCTTCTTGGACGTGCGATTGTTGATAATCCTCCGTTCACCGTGCGCGAGGGTGGAATGATTCGTGAGGGCTTTAATTCTGACGTTGATTATTACAGAACCGTAATGTATAACGCCTCCGATATTATGCGCTCAATAGAGGAAAGGGAGAAAAACGAAACCGGAATTAAGACTCTGAAAATCGGCTTCAATAAAATTTTCGGATATTATATTGAGGTTTCAAAATCCTTCATTCCCGACGTTCCCGACAGGTACATAAGAAAGCAAACTCTTGCGAATTGCGAGCGTTATATAACGCAGGAATTAAAGGAAATGGAAAACACGATTCTCGGCGCGGAGGAGAAGCTCGTCGCTCTCGAATTTGAACTTTTCACAGAGCTCCGCAACTTCATAGCAGAGAATTGCGACAGAATAAGAGCGAGCGCGGGATTGCTTGCAGAGCTTGACGTTTTTGCTTCATTTGCCGACGTTGCAAGTAAAAATTCCTACGTTTGCCCCGAAATTGATTTATCAAACGAAATACATATAAAAGACGGGCGCCATCCTGTCGTTGAAAAATTTGTAACGGACAGTTATTTTGTTCCTAACGATACTGTGCTTGATACAAATGCTAACAGAATTATGATAATAACAGGACCGAATATGGCGGGAAAATCCACATATATGCGTCAGGTGGCGATTATCACTATAATGGCGCAGATCGGTTCATATATTCCGGCGCGCGAGGCGCGAATCGGAATTGTCGATAAGGTGTTTACAAGAGTCGGCGCTTCCGATGACCTTGCCTCCGGGCAGTCAACCTTTATGCTCGAAATGAACGAGGTTGCCTCAATTCTCAAAAACGCAACCAATAAATCCCTTATAATTTACGATGAGGTCGGGCGCGGCACCAGCACCTTTGACGGTATGGCAATAGCAAGAGCTGTGGTGGAATACACTCATTCAAAGAAAATCGGTGCAAAAACTCTGTTTGCAACCCACTATCATGAGCTTACCGATATGGAGGATGCATTCCCCGGCATCGTAAACTATAATATTGCGGCAAAAAAGAGAAATGATACAATTATCTTTTTGAGGAAAATCGTAAGAGGCGGAACGGACGATTCATACGGTATTGAGGTTGCAAAACTTGCGGGTGTGCCCACAGAGGTTGTAAAGCGCGCAAAGGAAATACTTGCGGATATTGAAAGTAAAAGCTTCGCGCCCGAGCGCACCGCAAAGACAAAAGATTCGGACATGCTTGATCTTTTCACTGAAATGGAAAGTAAGCGCGATTCCGAGGTAATAGACAAGCTCCGCGCGGTTGATATAAACACGATTTCTCCGATCGAAGCTATGAATCTTTTGTTTGAAATGAAAAAAACACTTAACGAATAAGGTATAACTATGTCAAAAATTAACGTTTTAAGCTTTGAAATAGCCAATCTTATAGCCGCAGGCGAGGTAGTTGAACGTCCGGCTTCGGTGCTCAAAGAGCTTATTGAAAATTCAATAGATTCGGGCGCAGATAAAATAGTTGCCGAAATCAAGCGCGGAGGTGTTGCGCTTATTCGTGTTTCGGATAACGGATGCGGCATTGACAGAGAGGACCTTCCAACCGCACTTATGCGCCACGCAACGAGTAAAATTAAGGAAAAGGACGACCTTTCAAAAATAATGACTCTCGGTTTCCGCGGTGAAGCGCTTGCGGCGATAGCGTCCGTTTCGCAGGTGACGGTAATCAGCAAAACCGCCGATTCGGATACGGCAAATATGCTCACTGCAGAGGGTGGTACTGTTGTCGATATATCCGAGGTTGGCGCGGCAGACGGAACAACGGTTGTCGTTGAAAATCTTTTTTATAACGTTCCCGCAAGAAGAAAGTTTTTGAAGAAGGACTCAACGGAAGCGATGAACGTTGCCGCCCTCGTTGAAAGGGTGGCGCTTTCCCGCCCCGATATTTCAATACAGCTTCTTATTGACGGTGAAGAAAAGTTTAAAACTCCGGGTGACGGAAATCTTCTCAACACGATTTACTCCGTCTTTGGCAAGGATTTTTCCGCAAAGCTTATTGAGGTTTACGGTGAATCCAACGGAATAAAGGTGTCTGGATATATAGGAAGAAGCGACAACGTCAGGAAAAACAGAAATCTTGAAAACGTGTTCATTAACGGGCGCTACGTAAAGAGTCACACCGTAATTGCGGCTCTTGAAAAAGCATATACCTCCTATATTGCGCCGGAGTGCTTTCCCGCTTGCGTTCTTTTCATCGAAATGAAGCCGTCGGTCGTTGACGTTAACGTTCATCCTGCAAAGCTTGAAGTGAAATTTTCAGACGAGCGCATAGTTTTCGAATCCGTTTATTATACGGTAAAAAATGCGCTTGAAAAATTCACCTACCGTCCCGAAATGAAAATCGGCTCAAATAAGACAAGCTACAATTCCGTCAGCGCTTTTGTCCCCGTTGATGATAAAAGCCGTGCCGAACAGCTCTCAATAAAGAGTGAATTTATAAGCGCGACACCCGGCCGTATGGAAGAAAGCTCGGCAACACCCGTTAAGACCTTGACCGAAGAAAAGTCAAATTATGAAAGACCCTTGAAATTTGCAAGTAATTTTGCCTCAGCAGCCACCGCAAGTGCTCGCACCGAGACACAGCCGACGATGAATCCAAAGGTTTCTCTTGACTTTCTAAAAAAATATAAGGAAACAGCGCCGGATAAGGCGACATCTGATAGAATCGAATCAAGGGTAGGAGCGCAGCTTAACGAAATTTCATCAGCGCCCGATTATAAATATATCGGAGAAGCGTTTAATTGCTACGTGTTGGTTGAATATGAGGGCGAACTCCTTATCATCGACAAGCATGCGGCTCACGAAAGAGTTATTTTTGAGGAATTAAAGAAGAAAAGAGCCGCTGACGGCAAAGTAGCAACGCAGTCTTTGCTTTTGCCTATCACCGTTCTTCTTTCTCCTGATGAAATATCAGCGGCTGACGAATTTAAGTCGGATATCGAAAACTGCGGTTTTGAATATCGTGTGGGCGAAGCCTCCGCGGATATTTACGCAATTCCGGAATCTATAAGCGCGGCGGACGCCGAAGGGCTTTTCGTCAAGATGCTTGGTGAAATTTCGGAAGGAAAGGGAAATCCAAAGAACACGGATGAAATAAGACGCGAAAGGGCTCTTTATCAGATTGCCTGTAAGGCGGCAATTAAAGCAGGACGGTTTTATGACAGATATCTTATAGATTGGCTTGTTGCAAAGCTTCTTTCGCTCCCCGATATAACGGTTTGTCCCCACGGAAGACCGGTAGCGTATAAAATGAAAAAATCAGAACTTGACCGTCAGTTCGACAGAATCAAATGAGGAAATATGGGAAAATTTACATTAATTAAAACGGAAGGAAAAGCAAGACGCGCCAGATTTGAAACCGTTCACGGCACAATAGAAACTCCGGTTTTTATGAACGTTGGCACGTCTGCTGCAATAAAAGGCGGAATTTCAACGCAGGACCTATATGAGCTTGGCTGTCAGGTCGAGCTTTCCAATACCTATCACTTGCATATAAGACCCGGAGATGACGTGATTTATAAAATGGGCGGCCTTCATAAATTTTTCAACTGGGATAGGCCGATTCTTACGGATTCGGGCGGATTTCAGGTGTTCTCGCTTGCAAAGC
>JAZORS010000166.1:0-2238 GCA_045656725.1 Eubacteriales bacterium
CTTTCCTTGCCCGGCGAGAGAATAGGTTATATTGCCGTGTCGCCCACTATGAATGACGCAGAAGCTATTTATCTTGCGGTTTGCGGAGCAGGGCGTTCGCTCGGTTACGTTTGTGCGCCCAGCATATTCCAGCATCTTATCGGCAAATGCCTTGATGCAAAGGTGAACGTTGAGGCGTACAGGAAAAACCGTGACCTGCTTTATAATTCTCTTTCATCATACGGATATGAGTGCGTAAAGCCGGACGGAGCTTTTTATCTTTTCGTCAAGGCGCTCGAAGAGGATGCTTACAAGTTTTATGAGCGTGCAAAGGCGCATGAGCTTCTCGTTGTTCCCTGCGACGATTTCGGCGTTGGGGGATACGTAAGAATTGCATACTGCACCGATTACGATAGAGTTAAAAATGCGCTTCCTGCGTTTAAAGCTCTTGCAGAGGAATATAAAAAATAAAAAACAAACGAAATAAAACACGGGTACAGAGATTGGTGTGATGTCCGTTAGACATCTGATCTATGTACCCGCGTTTTTTGTTAAGAAGAATATTTTTGCTTACTCCGCATCAAAAATATCGTTGTCTCGGAATTGAAGAGCGTAAAGGTCCTTGTATGTTCCGCCTTTTTTGATAAGCTCCTCGTGAGTTCCACGCTCTTTGACCTCACCGTCAATGATAACGGCAATTTCGTCGGCGTTTCGTATTGTCGAAAGACGGTGGGCAACGACGATGGTCGTTCTACCCTTACAAAGCTCGTCAAGCGACTGCTGAATAAGAACCTCAGTTGTGTTATCCAGAGCGCTCGTCGCCTCGTCAAGAATGAGAATTGCAGGGTCTTTAAGGAAAACTCTTGCAATGCTAAGGCGCTGTTTCTGACCGCCCGAAAGCTTAACGCCTCGCTCTCCGATTTCCGTATCGTAGCCTTTTTCAAGGGTGGTGATATAATCGTGAATATTAGCTCGCTTTGCCGCCAAAATCATTTCTTCCTCGGTGGCGTCAGGCTTTCCGTAGAGTATGTTGTCACGGATAGTTCCAACGAAAAGGAACACGTCCTGCTGAACGATTCCGATATTTTTACGAACAGAGCCGAGGGTGAGCTTTTTAGTATCCTTGCCGTCAATAAGTATCTTTCCGCTGTTCTCATCAAGATGGTAGAAGTTGGGAAGCAGATGGCAAATGGTGCTTTTTCCTCCGCCTGACGGGCCGACAAGTGCCAGCTTCGAGCCCTTTTCTATATGGAGATTTATTCCTTTGAGAACCTCTTTCGTTTCGTCGTAGGAGTAGCTTACGTTGCAGAAATCGATACTGCCCTCTACGTTTTCAAGCTCTATCGCATCGGGTGCATCGCACTCGGGCGTCTCTTCCATAATTTCAACGAAACGCACAAAGCCGCTTGCGCCGTTCTGGAACTGCTCCATAAAGCTGATAAGGGTGTTTACAGGGCCAAGGAAAAGGTTAACGGAAACGATAAAGGTGGAATAATCACCGAAATCAATTCTTCCCTCGTAGAGAAAAAGACCGCCTGCGATAAGTATTATAACGTTGAATACGTCCGTTATAAAGGTAGTGGATGCAAAGAATTTAGACATTGCGTGGTAGGCGCTTCTCGATGAAGAAACGAACGAATCGTCGCCAACCTTGAATTTCTCGATTTCCGCCGCTGAGTTGGTGTAAGCTTTGGTAACACGGATACCGGTTACACTGCTTTCAACTGCGGCGTTGATTATCGCATTGCTCTTTCTTCTTTCGGAGAACGCCTTGTTCATCGCTTTTCTGTAATGAAGCGTAACGAAAATAAGAATGGGAACGCAGGCGAAGATGATGAGAGTGAGTATCCAATCAATCGTCATAAGATAGATGAATGAAAGGACTATCATAGTAGAGCTGATTATAAGGTTTTCAGGGCCGTGGTGAGCAAGCTCAACAACTTCGAAAAGGTCACTCGTAAGACGTGTCATAATCTTACCTGTTTCATTGTTGTCAAAGAATGTGAAAGGAAGCTTTTCAAGATGAGCGAAAAGGTCTTTTCTCATCTGTGACTGCATATGCACACCGATAACGTGACCGTAATACTGCACGAAATAATTCAGAAGCATTCTTACGAAATAAAGAGAAAGAACTATTATACCCGAAATAACAATGGTTGTGTACATCTTGTTAGGAATGTACTCGTTGAGCATCTTGTTAGTGACGACGGGATAAACCATACCGATAACCGAAATCGACAGCGCGGCAAGCATATCGAG
>JAZORS010000167.1:0-3972 GCA_045656725.1 Eubacteriales bacterium
ATCCTTGACGTGAAACCATATATCGTCACTCTTTGCGGTTTTATGAGTGAGTATGTCGTTTTGAGTGTTATTTTTACCGACAAGGACTGAAAATCCGCCGCCGGTTTTATAAACACCGTTTCTTTCCTTTGTCTTTTTGCCGGGGCGATAGCCCGAAAGACGTGAGGCATAGCCCGAAAGATACAGTTCCTCACGGATTTCCATAAGGTCGTCCTCGCACTCTGCGGCGTCAAGAAAGGCGGAAACGCTTTCAAGATAGATAAGCTCGTCCTCCCATTTTGCTATCTGCTCTGTAAGCACCGCTTTCGCATTCTTGCACTTATTATAGAGCTTATACATTCTCTGCGCGTTCTCTGCAGGGTAAAGGCGCTCGTCAAGCGGTATTTCTATTTCAGATGTATCCTCGGAATAATAGTCAACCGCCATAACGCTCTTCATTCCGCGCTTGATTTTGTAAAGATTGGCGGTGATAAGGTCGCCCATTCTCTTATATTTTTCGCCCTTCTCACTTTCAAGAAGCGCCTCTTTCTGTATGGCTATTTTGCGCTCCGTTCTTGCCTTTGCGTTTGAAATCAGGCGAATCAGGTCATGAGCTCTCTGATGTATTTTTTCCGTTCTGTCCTTTTCGGCAAAATACATATCAAAAAGCTCGCGGAACGAGGAAAAGCCGAGGATTTTCGCGGAATTTTCAAAGTGAGTCATTGGCATATACGAAAAGTCAATAGTTTTCCCCGACTCCTCAATTATAGCGCACGGGGTATAGCTTTCCGAAATGAGAAGCTCCTGCCAATCCAAAAAAACCTCAAAAAATCTTTCCTTATCAACACTCGCAAGCGGCGCGTCAAAGGAGCCGCTCGCGCGGTACGCGATTTCCCTTGCAATACGGGTTGCGATTCCCGAATAATTCGCCGTAATGAATTTTTCAGCGCTTCTTTCCTCAGGAAAGCTCGAAAGTCGCTCAAAAAACACACCCTTGTTTATTTCAAGCGGCGAGAGCTTATCCTGCTTTTCGGGAAGCTCGTATTTCATGCCGGGCAAAACCTGCCTTACCGTGCTTGCCGCAAAGTCTATAAGCTTGAGTGCCGTTATTATTTTCCCGTCCTTTGCCGTAAGAATGAGATTTGCGTATTTTCCCATTATCTCACAAATCAAAAGCTTCTCCGTCTGAAAGCCCATCTCGTCATAGCAGGAAAGGTGAAAAACGGCAATTCTGTCAAAGCCCGGTTGCTCCACCGAAACTATTCTTGCGCCTGTCAGGTGCTTTCTGAGCTGCATACAGAACATCGGGGCCGCCTTGGGATTTTCCTTTGCAACGTCCGACAGCTGAAGGCGCGGAGCATTGGGACCTACGTTAAAGCAAAGACGCGAGGTCTTTTTTCCGTAATGTATCAAAAGGTCTATTTCGTCGTTTTGCGGCTGCAAAACCTTTTCAATTTTAGCTTCGGGAAATTCTCTTGAATATTCCGAGAGCACGGCTCGCATCATACAAGCGTCAAAAGCCATACGCATCTCCGTTCTGCCGCCAAACAGGGCGGCGCAGTAAAGATTTAAATCTCAAATATTTTATCACAAAAAATAGGATTAGTCAAGCGCGGCGCGGCGCGCTTGACTAAAAAATTAAGTGTTCGGAATGGACGCAACGGCAGATCCGCCGTAATCAAAAAAGATTGAAAGCGTTCCGTCAAGGTTTGGACACTTAACGGCTTCACCCTGCCCTAATCTCCCGGTTACAAAAAGAAACTCCGAAAAAACAAGAAAAAGCTCTGCCTTGTCCATATCGGGATATGACTTGAAGCTTACCTCACTCTCCTTCACTTCTGCCGCAAACACGCCCTTTAAGCCATCCATACTCTCTCGGTAATAAATGGATGTAAGGTAGCTTTCGTCAAAATCCGAAAGCGATGAGCTTTGGCAGAAAAGTATTCCGCCGTTTTGCGTCGATTCGTGAAGAAGAATATTTATACCAGCTATCTCAATCTCTGTTTTTGTAAAGTTTAGTTTGCGTTTTGGAGCTTTAATATATACTCTGTCCTTCTCGAACCAAATATTATAAACCCCAACCCGTGTATCAATATCAAGCTCCATTCTGGGATATGAAAGCTCCGAAAATATAACTTTTGCCGCTGCCGTTACAGCGCCAAGACAAGATCCGACCCATTTGTCAGTATTTAATACAAAATCCGTATTTAGCCCCGGCGAAATTAAAATATCCCCTTTTTCAGCTTCAAGGACGTCTTTTCCGAGAGAGGATACTATATGATACGCGTCGCCGAGGACCGAAACGTTCCAAGCTCGCATTTGTTTTTCTCATATAAATATATTCGGGGCTGTTTTATTCAAAAACCCGCTATACCGGATTTCTGGATATTACAGCCCCTACTATATAATATGTTTATTTTTTCAGCTTGACAGCATACTCCGAGAGTTCTTCCCGCGTATTCCGAAGCTCTCCGTCTATTACGGCAAAAAGCAAGCCCTCAAGCGTTTTCCCTATTTCTTTTCCCGTAATTCCAAGCCACCGCACATCTTCTCCGCTGATATCAAGCATTGAAAGCTTATAGCACTCCCCTGATTCGAGAATGCCATCAAAAAGCTCTCTTTCCTTACCGTCCGAAAGTCCGAGCATTTCTCTGAAGCTAATCAAAAGATCAACGCTCTCTTCGGATAGGCGCGACATTTCGCGCTTTATTTCCCTTATATCGGATAATGACTTTTTAAAATTTGCGATCAGCATTGTGACGGTGTTTTTGGTTTTGTTATCCGCACGAAGATTAGAAAGTGCAATATTTGCCGCGTATGCATCCTTATCCCTGAAAAGAGAGGCAAGGCGCAGTATTTCATTTGCCTTATTAAAGCTTTCTTTTTCGGGAAGCGCGTATTCTTTAAGCTCGGGAACTGCGGCATAAATCACCTTTGAATACATAGAAAGAATGCGGTGCGCCCCCTCGCCCGAAATAAGCTTCATAAATTCGGAATACACTCGCTCCCTTGACACGGCAGAAAGCGTATCGGAAAGGGCAAAAAGCGCATTCTCCGTTGTTTCTTCTATTTCAAAATCAAGCGCGGATGCAAAGCGCAGAGCGCGAAGAATCCGGAGCGCATCCTCACGGAAGCGGCGATACGGCTCGCCGACAGCGCGGATAATTCCTTTTTCAAGGTCCTCTTTTCCCGAAAACAAATCCGTAAGGCCGTGTTTTTCGCTGTACGCCATGGCATTTACTGTGAAATCGCGCCTTGACAGGTCGTTTTCAATCTTTCTCGTGAACGAAACGCTTGTCGGGTGCCTTGAATCGCTGTATTCTCCGTCAATACGGTATGTGGTTATTTCATATGGACGTCCGTCCAAAACAAGAGTTAAAGTGCCGTGTTTAATGCCCGTTTCAATCAGCTTTTCTCCCGAAAAAACAGCTTTCATTTCGCTGGGCACAGCGGAGGTTGTTATATCGTAATCAAATGGGCTTTTTCCAAGAAGCGAGTCCCTGACAGCTCCGCCAACGGCATCCGCGCGAAATCCCGCCGCTTCAAGCCGTGATATTATATTTTCAACCTCGCTTGGCAAGGATATTTTTTCCGCAAGCATAAAAGGCACTCCTTTCTCTTTTATTCTAGCGCCAAAATCCCTCACTCAAAATTGACAAAATAACGTTAGTATGTTAAAATTGCTTTGGCGTGAGTTTAAGTCAGTATAACATATACTGTGGAAAAAATCAAGCACGGCGCTTCGCAGACAACTCTTTCGTATAGAACTAAATAAATTTGAAATGTAGCAAAGCGAAGCCTTTTGTGACTTCGCCTTTTTCTTTTCGGCTGTCTGTTTATTTGAAATATGCAGAACACTTTATCAGAAGAAGCTTAAAATAGCAACCATATAGCTATAAGACTTATCTTTAATTCTTAAAGCAATAATATCCCCAGTGGTTTTGTGATAAAATATTTTTAATCGAAGGGGGATAGTTTATGGACGTTAACAAA
>JAZORS010000168.1:0-5475 GCA_045656725.1 Eubacteriales bacterium
CATAAAGGGTATTATGTGCGACGTTGAAAATTGCACTTATCACAACGGCAAGAAAGAATGCTACGCAGGAACGATTTCCGTAGGACCGCACAGTGCGGACAGCTCGTCAGAAACAGTTTGCGCAACATTCAAGCCGCGCGAATATTAATTATTCGCAAACGTAAGAACGTTGTTTTTCATTTCGTCTTTATCGATAATTTCGCTGTGAATTACCGTTTTTTCCGTGAGGCAGGAAAGATTTAAGGGAGCTTTCGTTCCCGTGTATTTTTCAAGCTCGGAAAGAGAGAGAATGTCTGATGGCGCGCGAGTGCCGCTGAGGGATTCAAGCACGTCATTTGCGAATTTATAGGGCGATGCGGTGGAAACAACGAGAATTTTTCTCTCTGCCTTATAGTCAGCCGCATAAGTGTTTGCCGCGTGAAGAGCAACTGCCGTGTGGGTGTCAATAAGGCAGTTTTTATTTTCAAAACAATCTTTGATTGTTTTTTTCGTTTCTTCTTCGCTTGTGAAGTAACCTAAAAACGATTCTTTTACAAGTGAAAATTCCTCATCGGAAAGCTTATATCTGCCCGTTTCCCGAAGCTCCATCATATAAGCGGAGGTCTTTTCGGCGCCCAGCGCTACATAGAGAAGGCGTTCAAGGTTTGAGGAAATAAGTATGTCCATAGAGGGTGAAATAGTAGTATGGAAGTTTCTGTTTCTGTTATACTCGCCCGTTCTTAAAAAGTCGGTAAGAACGTTATTCATATTTGAAGCGCAGATGAGCTTTTCAATGGGAAGTCCCATCAGCTTTGCGATATAAGCAGCAAAAATGTTTCCGAAGTTGCCGGTAGGAACGCAAACGTCGATTTTCTCACTGGGTTTTATTGCGCCGGATTTCAGCATGTCGCAGTAAGCGGAAACGTAATAAACTATCTGGGGAACGAGCCGACCCCAGTTAATGGAATTGGCGCTTGATAAAAATACGTTTTTTCCATTCAGCTCGGATTTGAATTCCTCATCTGAAAAAATTGCCTTAACACCGTTTTGAGCGTCGTCAAAATTGCCGCGGATCGCCGATACGGAAACGTTGTTTCCTTCCTGCGTCTGCATTTGAAGCTTCTGTACGGTGCTGACTCCGTCAACGGGGTAGAACACCTTAATTGTCGTTCCTTCAATGTCGCGGTAACCTTCGAGCGCTGCCTTGCCGGTATCTCCCGAGGTCGCAACGAGTATCATAGCCGAACGGCGCTCGCCGGATTTCTTAAGGGCGCGTGTGAAAAGGCGCGGCATAAGCTGAAGCGCCATATCCTTAAATGCCGAGGTAGGACCGTGCCAGAGTTCAAGCATATAAGTGCTGTCGTCAATTTTTGTTACGGGTGCCGGGTGGCTACCGAATTTTTCTTCCGAATAAGCCGCCTTCGCATCGGAAAGAAGCTCGTCCTTTGTATAATCCTCAAGAAAAAGAGAAAGTATTTCAGCAGCTCTCTCGGGGTAGCTTTTCTCTAAAAGAGCCATTAATTCATCGGCAGAAAGCTCGGGAATGCCGAGTGGCATGTAAAGTCCTCCGTCCTCGGCAAGACCTGTTTTTATTGCGTAAGCCGAGCTTCTCGGCGCTGTTTCTTTTCCTCTTGTGCTAGTGTAGATCATCTGTGTTTTACCTTTGCGCTATCTCCGTTGTAAGCGCCTTCCATGTGATTAAGATTATTTATTTTTCCGTTCTTTACAAGAACTTCGATTATATCAAAGCGCAGCATCTTACCGCTTCTCTCAAAGCGCGAATAAAACTTTGCGCAATTTATAATTTTTCTTTGCTTTTCGGGTGTAACCGAAAGGGCGGGGCGCAAAATCTCCTCGCCGTCTTTTTCCGTTCTGGTCTTGACCTCAACGAAAACGAGATAATCGCGGTTCTCTGCGATAATATCTATTTCCGTGTCAAGGGAAACGTAGTTTTTCTCTTTGATTTTATAGCCGCACTTCTTTAAGTAAGAAACGGCGGCACGCTCGCCTCTGTTTCCGATAAGGCGGTGCGGAGTCAGAACTTTAAGTATCCTCATTTTTTTCAAGAAATTTCAAAAATGATTTTCTGTGAATGGGGGATGGCCCGTATTTCCTCACGGCATCCATATGTACCTTTGTCGGATATCCCTTGTGCTGCTTTATTCCGTACATCGGATATTTTTCGTCAAGCTCCTCGCATCCTCTGTCACGCGTCACCTTTGCGAGAATGGAAGCCGCAGCTATTGAATAACTCAGGGAATCGCCCTTAACGACTGTTTCCGTCGGAATATTAAAGCCGCGCGAGCAGTTTCCGTCAATAAGGCAAAAATCAGCCTTGACCTGCAATTTTTCAACGGCACGTCGCATAGCGAGCATTGAAGCGTTAAGAATGTTTATCTCGTCAATCTCTTCCGGTGATGCTTCCGCAATTCCGTAGGCAACAGCTTTTTCAATTATTTGGTCAAAAAGCTGATTTCGCTTCTTTTCGCTTAATTTTTTTGAATCGTTAAGTCCTTCAATCACCGTATCCCTCGGAAGAATTACGGCGGCGGCAACAACCGGGCCGCATAAAGGGCCGCGCCCAGCCTCGTCGCAACCGCAAACGGCGGTATAGCCGAGCTTGTATTTTTCGTTTTCAATATCAAATGAGGGCATCAGCAATCCTCCGGTAATTCCAAGGTGATTTGTCCGATTTTTGCCGAGCGGAATTCTTCAAGCAGCATTTCCGCCGTTCTTTTATGGTCTATATCTCCTCCCGAAACCAGAAATCCGCGTTTTTTTCCGACAAGTCGGAAAAGGTCGTATGAGTCAAGGCCCTCGGTTTCTTCTTTTGTGAGCTTGTATCTTGTTAAAAATTCGCTCTCGGCGCGAAGAAGAAGTAATTGCGAAAGAAGCATAGCAACCTCCTCTGTATCAAGAATTGCATCCTTGATAGCGCCCGTTGCCGCAAGATTTATACCGACACGTTCGTCCTCAAATTTCGGCCACAAAATTCCGGGGGTATCCAGAAGGTCGAGTCCGATTTCGGTTGGCACCCATTGCTTTGCAAGAGTAACACCCGGGCGGTTTTCAACCTTTGCCTTCTTTCCGCCTGCAAGTCGGTTGATAAGAGAGGACTTGCCTACGTTGGGAATTCCGACAATCATCGCTTTGATGCGGCGGTTTTCCATACCCTTTGCTCGGTAGCGCTCGATTTTTTCCGAGAGAACGGTATTAACCGCATCGGAAAGCCGATCTATACCGACACCGGAGAGGGAATCTACGAGAACCGCGGGATTTCCCTTTGATTCAAAGTGCTTTATCCATATTTTATTTGCTTCCCGATTTGCAAGACCGCATTTGGTCATAACCGTGATTTTCGGCTTTTGCCCCACAAGAAAATCTATATCGGGGTTTTTTGAGCTGTACGGTATTCTTGCATCTAAAAGTTCAATAACGATATCAACCTGAGAAAGACATTCTTTAATGACTCTCTTGGTTTTCGCCATGTGGCCGGGAAACCACTGTATAGGGTTTTGTGCCATTTTACTGTCCTCGGTGTTAGTCTGGTATTCCAAATCTGTCAAAGGGGTAAAAACGGAAAAGAACGCGCCCAAGGACAGAATCTTCGCTTATCGTTCCGACGTAAGGGTCTCTCGAATCAGACGACTCGTTTCTGTGGTCGCCCATAACGAAAAGCTCGCCCTCGGGAACTGTAAACTCATTTATCGGCAGATAGTGATAGTTAGGCATATCGATAAAAACGTAATCCTCTTCAAGGAGAACGCCGTTGACGTATACCGCGCCCTCGCGCGTGATTTTGACCGTGTCGCCGCCGAGTGCGATTATGCGCTTAACTATCGGCTTTTTTATAGCCGTTGTATAGTCGGTGCAAACGATTATGTCACCCCGCTTAGGAGTGTAAAACAAATCCGAAATGATAATATGATCGCCATCAAAGAGAGTGTTTTCCATAGAAAGACCGGTTACAACCGAGTGCCTGAAAAAGAAGGAGCTTATAATCATAACCAAAGCCAGAGTAAAAATGAAAAGCTCAACGAAATCAAATCTTGAATCGATTTTTCGCGGCCTTTCGGGATTGTACGGCTCCTCTTCGGGCTCGTCCGTATCTTCGCTTTCTTCGCTCTCGGTGAGCGCCTCGTATTCCTCGTTTTCCGCCTCCGGAATCAAGGACATTTCCTCAAATTCCTCGCCACCGTCATTTGCTGACAGGTCATCTTCAGCGTCGTCCTCGTCATTTAGGGGAGCTTCTGCTTCCGGCGCTTTGCCAAGGAGCAAATCAACGATGCTTTCCTCGCCGCCGTAAACGTGCAGGGCTTCTTCCGTATCCGAAAGCTCGGTGTCAACAGGAGCGCTTTCAAGAGGAGCGCTTTCTACAAGGACTTCCGAATTTGCGTGCTCTGCGGTTTCGGTGTCGGATACAACAGAAGCTTCCTCGCTTGGCACTGTTTCCGTGTCGGTGGGCAGGGAATCATTGATATTTTCAGTGTTGTTTTCCTTTTCACCGTCAGTTTTTGTGTCGCCGTTTTCGGCTTCGTCGGATTTTTTTGCTTTTTTTCTGCTCTTTTCTGCGTCTTTTTTTGGAGCGCCGTCTTTGCGTCCTGCTTTTATTTCCGCCGCTTTGCTTTCCGCATTCTCTTGTGTCGGTTCGGAAGATATAATTTCGGCATTGCCGCTTATATTCAATTCGTTTTCCGCAAGGGAAGTGCGGATTTCATTTTCCTGTTTTTCCACAGCAATACCTCCATCTATATTTTTTCATCGTATATTTTATCATATTACGCAGAAAAAAACAATATATTTTTATAATTTTCTCGTTTAATTAAGGCAAAATGCGCCCAATTTCGCGGCTTTTAATAAAAAAACAAAAAACTTTTCCGAAATGCCTTGATTTTTCTCAAAATATGTGTTATGATATCTCCGTGTGTATATGCCTTGTGGCATACCATTATTATTCAGAACAGTCCTCTGCGTAGCTCCGCACGAATGTTCGCAGTTTTAAGGAGGGCCATAAATATGGAAAAAATCCAGGCTTTTGTAAATGAGCAGCTCAAAACTGACGTTCCTCAGTTTGGCATTGGCGACGGTGTAAAGGTTTACATCAGAATCGTCGAGGGTGAGAAGGAGAGAATTCAGCTCTTCGAGGGAACCGTTATCGCAAAGCACGGTGGCGGAATCTCTGAAACCTTCACTGTAAGACGTGTTTCTTACGGCGTAGGCGTTGAAAAGACGTTTCCTATCCATTCTCCCAACGTTGATAAGATCGTAGTATTCCGCGAGGCGAAGGTTCGCCGCGCTAAGCTCTACTATCTTCGTTCCAGAGTTAAGTCGGATCGTAGCCATGTCGTTCTGTGAGCCAAGGAGTTGGGATAGGTGGTTGTCTTCCTAAGACCGCTTGGCCTCCGACTTATCCATTCTCCCAACGTTGATAAGATCGTAGTATTCCGCGAGGCGAAGGTTCGCCGCGCTAAGCTCTACTATCTTCGTTCCAGAGTT
>JAZORS010000169.1:0-4918 GCA_045656725.1 Eubacteriales bacterium
ACCCGACGACTCTGGGAGATGCACCCCGTGTTAAAATTCCCGCGAAATTTGCGGTTAACGACAATCTTATAGAAATGCCGCTTTCCGAGGAAGAGGCAAAGTGCGCTAGCGTTGAGCGCGGACCTAATATCAAGCCGATTCCTGTAGGAAAAGCGCCGGAGGCGAACCTTGATACAACTCTCATTCTTAAAGTTGGCGACAATATAACGACAGACCATATAATGCCTGCCGGCGCGAAGATACTTCCTTTCCGTTCAAACGTTCCGAAGCTTTCCGAATTCTGCTTCACCGTTTGCGACAAGGATTTTCCCGAAAGAGCAAAAAAGATGGGCGGCGGAGTTATACTCGGCGGTCAGAACTACGGACAGGGCTCCTCGCGTGAGCACGCCGCGCTTGTTCCGCTTTATCTTGGCGTAAAGGCGGTTATCGCAAAGAGCTTTGCGAGAATTCACGTGGCTAACCTTATCAATTTCGGTATAGTTCCTATGACTCTTGAAAACCCCGACGATTACGAAAAAATTTCCGAGGGTGACGAAATCTTCATTGAGGGCTTTGCGGCTGCGGTCAAAGGCGCGGAGGACGTATACCTCGTTGATAAAACGAACGGAGAGAGAGTCAAGCTCGTGCTTAATCTTTCCGAAAGACAGAGAAGGATACTTTCTGCCGGTGGAATGCTTAATTTCACCAAGGAAAACTCTTGATATATAAGAAACACTTAATAATTGCAAAGAAAGGTTTACATAAAAATGTCAGCTTACGAAAAAAATCTTGACTTGGCTTGCGCCAAATTCAGAAAAATTCTTGAAGATCAGCTTACCCGTGTTGAAAATATGAAGACGCAGGGCGACTTTACGGACTATGCGGCGCTTAAAACCATTCGCATCGGTGTTTGCGGCGGCGACGGCATCGGCCCGACTATAACAAAGGAAGCAAGACGAGTTCTTGAATATATGCTTTCCGACCTCGTTGCATCCGGAAAGGTCGAGTTCGTTGATATAGACGGACTTACCATTGAAAACAGAATCGCTTGCAACAAGGCAATTCCCGATGACGTTATGGCGGCTCTTAAATCCTGCGAAATAATCCTCAAAGGCCCGACCACCACGCCGCAAAAGGGAAGCGGAATGCCTAATATTGAGTCTGCCAACGTTGCTATGAGAAAGGCGCTCGATTTGTTTGCAAATATCCGCCCCGTTAAAGTGCCGGAGGAGGGCATCAACTGGACGATATTCAGAGAAAACACAGAGGGCGGATATGCGGTTGGCTCGTCCGGCTTTAACGTAACAGAGGACCTTGCCGTTGATTTCACCATAACGACCAAGCAGGGCTCTGACAGAATTGCCCGCCTCGCTTACGATTACGCGAGAAAGAACGGCCTTGACAGAGTGTCGCTTGTAACAAAGGCAAACGTAATCAAAACGACCGACGGAAACTTCCTTGAAGATTGCCACAAGGTTGCCGAGCTTTATCCCGAAATTACGACTGACGAGTGGTATGCTGATATTATGACGGCAAAGTTGATTGACAAGAAAAGACGCCGCGACTTTAAGGTGCTTTTGCTTCCTAACCTCTACGGTGATATTATATCGGATGAGGCGGCAGAATTCCAGGGCGGTGTCGGCACGGCGGGCTGCGCCAATATCGGTAAAAAATACGCGATGTTCGAGGCAATTCACGGTTCAGCTCCGAGAATGGTGCAGGAGGGCAGAGCGCAGTATGCAGATCCTTGCTCAATGCTCCGCGCCTGTGTAATGCTTCTTTCCCACATAGGACTTCAAGATAGAGCCGACAAGCTTGAACGCGCTCTTGACATTTGCTCATTCGAGGAAAAGCGCCTCAAAATCACGGGAAGAGCCGACGGCGCAAGTTGCGAAGCGTTCGGAAATTATGTAATGGAAACACTCGCAAAACTCGCCTGAAAATACAAGTAAAATTTGCTCAAAACTCATATTTTGACAATAATTATTTACAAAAACCATAAAAAGGGGCACTATGCTATGCATAATGCCCTTAAAATTTTTTATTCGATTCTACCAAAAGGCGGAAGCCAAATACACCGCTTACAGATTAGTAGTTCTCTTTGCGGACCTCAAAGAAGCTCTGCGGATGAGCGCATACAGGACAAGCCACAGGTGCTTTTTTACCCATAACGAGGTGTCCGCAGTTGCGGCATTCCCACATGGTTTCTTCTGCTTTCTCAAACACTGCCTGCATTTCTACGTTAGAAAGAAGCTTGCGGTATCTTTCCTCGTGAGATTTTTCAATTTCAGCTACGGCTCTGAACTGTCTTGCAAGCGCGGTAAAGCCCTCTTCCTCCGCTTCCTTTGCAAAGGTTGCGTACATATCGGTCCATTCGTAATTTTCGCCTGCGGCAGCTGCTGCAAGGTTTGCGGCGGTATCGGAAAGTCCGCCAAGAGCTTTAAACCAGAGCTTTGCGTGCTCCTTTTCATTGTCCGCAGTCTGCATAAATATTGCGGCAATCTGCTCGTAGCCCTCTTTCTTTGCAACTGATGCAAAATAGGTATACTTGTTTCTTGCCTGTGACTCACCTGCAAATGCGGTCATAAGATTCTGTTCTGTTTTTGTGCCTTTAAGATTCATGACTGTTCTCCTTTATTTTGATTTATGTTTATTTATTAATAAAGATTTTCGTATTTTCCGCCCGGAATAAATTCGCGGATAAGGGAATTTTCGGGAATCAAGCTCTCGGAAATCGGCTCTGCCGAAAGAAACGCGCTTTTAACGATTTTCGCATAGGGGATTTCCTCTGCGAGTTCGTCAGGTATAAGCTTTTCTATAAAGGTCCTCATAACGCCAAGCTCGAAATGATGGAAGGTATCGAAGCTTACGTCGGCATAGCGCCTTGTGGGATAAAGGTATTTATCCTCGCCTTCGAGAACGTTCATCCACATAGAAAGCGTAGTTCTTGCATCGGTATTTCTGTATATGCTGTCGCGAACAAGCCGCCTTGCGAAGCGCATCTTTCTGCCCGATAAAATTATCTCTCCGCCCTTGCTTATATTAGTTGAAACGCTTATAAAAATTTTGATAAGATTTGCCGCAGGCAAAAGAGTGAATATTTTTGGGTTGAGCGCGTGCAGTCCCTCGATTATTATAACGCCGCCGTCTATCGGGGTGTGCAGGTCGAGCGCTGTGCGGCTTTTTGTTTTAAAGTCATATTTCGGGAGCATAAAGCTCTTGCCCTCGGCAACCGAGAGAAGCGTATCAACAAGCGTTGGAATATCAAGAGAGTCGGGCGATTCGTGGTCCTTATCCCCATCGTCTGTCAAGGGATAGCTTTCATCGGTGTAATCACGGTAAAAGTCATCAAGAGAAACTACCATAGACGAGCGGCCGCGCGCCTTTATCGCATCGGAGAGCATATTTGCGCTGGTGGTTTTTCCGGAGCCCGACGGACCCGCGAGAAGAACAATGCTTATTTTTTTGTTTTCCGCGATTTTATCAGCCAAATCGGAAATAAGCTTATGGTATCTGACTTCACCCTTTTTTATGAGTTCAAGGGGGGATTCCTTGGCTATTTTGTTGAGAATTTCTATTCTGAATTCTGACATAAGAGGGCCTTTCGTGATTTCTTACTTATATTTTACCATTTTATGTTAAAAAATGCAAGAGCGTACACATAATTTTTTGCTTTCTTTTCGCTTTTGAAACACTGCCTCAAAAATTAAAATTCTTATATAAAATCAGTTGACAAAAAACGCGCTTTGTTGTATAATAAAAACACCCTGTTGTTTGCGTAACATAGCTAAGCTATGTTGGCCTTGGGTGCGTATGTTGATTGACCGCCGGGGCAACGCTTGGGGGTGCTTTTTTGTTTTTTTAGCTGAAAAAAACGGAATTCGCAGGTATAAAAGGAGAAAAAGATATGTGGCGAAATTTCAGAAAAGGTCAGTGGGAAAATACCGTTGACGTATCAAACTTCATAAAGCTCAATTACACGCCTTATACCGGCGATTCATCGTTTCTTTGCGGAACGACCGACAGAACCGACGAGGTAATGAAAAGGGTTGACGAGCTTCTCATCGCCGAAATGAAAAACGGCGGAGTTCTCGACGTTGAAACCGAAAAGGTTTCCTCAATTCTCACCTATGAGCCCGGTTACGTTATAAAGGGTAAGGATATTATCGTCGGTCTTCAAACCGAGGAGCCGCTTAAAAGAGCCGTCAATCCTTTTTCGGGATACAGAAATACGGTTCAGGCTTGCCGCGCCTACGGTTACGAGATAGGCGAGGATATAAAGAAAAAATTTGAGTTCAGAACGACTCACAATACCGGTGTTTTCCGCGCTTATACGGAAACTATGAAAAAAGCGCGCCACGCAGGAATTCTGACAGGACTTCCCGATGCTTACGCAAGAGGAAGAATAATCGGCGATTACAGAAGAATTGCGCTTTACGGAATGGATTTCCTTATCAAAGAGCGTATGAATGATAAAAAGAGAATCGGCGAGAGGGAAATGAACGAGGATACCATAAGACTCCTCGAAGAAATAGACAAGCAGCTTGATTTTATGAACAAGCTTAAAATTATGGCAGAGGGCTACGGATGCGATATTTCGCGCCCCGCAAATAATGCCAAAGAGGCAATTCAGTGGCTCTATTTCGGATACCTCGGCGCGGTAAAGGAGCAAAACGGCGCGGCTAACAGTATCGGAAGAATATCTACGTTTATCGATATTTATATCGAGCGAGATTTGAATGAGGGTACGCTTACCGAGCTCCAAGCGCAGGAGCTTATTGACGACCTCGTTATCAAGATGCGCCTTGTCCGACATTTGAGAACCCCAGAGTATAACGCGATTTTTGCCGGCGACCCGACGTGGGTAACCTGCTCGCTTGCCGGTATGTGCGAGGACGGAAGAACTATGGTTACAAAGACCTGCTACCGTTTCCTTAAC
>JAZORS010000170.1:0-9737 GCA_045656725.1 Eubacteriales bacterium
AACAAGATACGTCATCGCCATTTCGTAGGATTCCTCGGGTATATTCATAAGCTCGAATATACGGACTCTTCCGATGAGAATAGCGCCGGTGAGAATCAGGGAGAGAGCAAGAACGTAAACGGCAAGAGTTCCTATAATATCGCCCATTTCACGCCGTTTGTTTGCACCTATCGCTTGCGAAATAAGGACCTGCCCCGCATTTGAAAAGCCAAGGCAAATCATAGTTGCGAAATTCACCAAAAGGCTTCCCTGAGACACTGCAGAAAGAGCTTCCGTTCCAACGTAATGCCCAACGACTATCATATCCACCGTGCTGTAAAGGACCTGCAAGGCGTTAGAAGCCATAAACGGCAACGAAAACAGAATCAGCTGTCGCATTATATTCCCTTCTGTGAAATTTTTTGATAAGCTCTTCATACTCACCTCTAAAATAAAATTAACAGTTTATATTCTAACACTAAAATATAGATTTGTAAAGCTTTGGTGCAAGTTTTCGTTAAGTATTTTAAAACGGAAAAACCCGAGCAATTTCAAAACTTATTTGCATAGCTCTGATTTTGTAAACAATTATAGGCACGGGTAAACTTACAAAAGCATACCCGTGCCTTATTTTTATGTATTTTTCGGGAAATTAACCCTGTTTTTCAGCAACTTAAAATATTTACCATTTCATTGTCGAAATTATGGAAGAGGCGAAGCTTTGCTTTGTTTTTCTCAACGTCTGCCTTTTCAACGAAAAGCTCGTAGCAAACGTCAGAGCGCCAATCGTCCGTCAGGGAAAGAAGCTCGCTAAGCTGCTCCTTTATCTCTTTATCCTTCATTTCCGACTTGCATCTTTCAAGAAGGAAGCATCTTACCGTAAGGAGTCTTGCCGACTCCTCAAAATTCATTTTGCGGAAGGAATCTCTTGCCTTTTTGTAGTTGAATGCTCCCGTGCCTATCTGACCGATTTCCATCACAATTCCGCCTATCAAGCAGCTGTAAAGCAAGCTTGCGCCAACAACGCCAAGCTTAACGCTTACAGGAAGCGCCGCAAGGAAAGCGAGAGCCGCCGCCCCCAAACCCGTGCCGATAATTATTTCCTTTTGCTCTGCAGAAATCGGCTTTTTGGCGATTTTCGAATATATGGAAAGCAGGCGCTCTTCCATGTCGGAAAGCTCGCTTTCGTAACCGTACATTACCTCGGATGCGACCTCAAGCCCCGCATCCCTTTCCACATACCCGTACTCGTTATCCATAATTATGCTGACGGCAAGAAGCTCACGCGCAAGCGAGAACGTTATTTCGTCCTTGAAAAAATCGTTAAGCTTTTCCTTTATCACGTCCCCCGTGTAATTCTTTTCCGCGATTTCGGGGTTTTTAGCGGTGAACTCGGCAATCAGCGCCTCTATCTTTTCCTTTTTCTCACCAAGTGCCTTTGCCTTTGCGTCACGGTATATGATATTTTCCGCGCCTTTAATCGTTTTTTTGAAGAAATTGCTTTCTTCTTCAAGCTTATGCGGTGCTTTTTCCCCGATCAGCTTCTCTATGTATGCAAGCTCGCCGCGAAGGCGCAAAAGCTGTATGCTTTTAAATAATGTATTTTCTGTTTTGTCGTTTCTTCTCATTTTTCAAGCTCCTTTTCTATTATTTTCGCCAATCTGTCAAAATCAAGCTTATCGGCATTTTGAGATATAAATTCAACAAGCCTATCCAGCTTCGGCTCTCTTTCGCTTTTTTCCGCGCTTTTCTTAGAATAGTGCTTTTCACAGTATTCAAGAATATCGGAGCGAGTGGATTCCTCATTTTCTGCAAGCTTTATAAGCATAAGAAAGCTGTAAGGAATATCGTCGTAATTTTCCGCCTCGTAATCCTTCAAGTATTTGTAAATCGTCGGTCTTGTTCTGCCGGTTAATCTTGAAAGCTCCGTTACGCTGCAAAAATCATTAAGCTTCATATGTGACCCCTTTCTGTTTTTGCCTTTCTGAATTCATTTTACATCATTCGTTTAGTTTTGTCAAGAGGTTTTTACACATTTTTACACTTTTTTGAAAAAAACGAATTTTTTAACACTCCCATCCCTCTGAAATCGGGCATTCAAAAACACAAGCGCTTCCTTGACAATACCGCAATTTTGCTGTAAAATAAAGGAAGAAAAAATATGAGAAGGAATAATAAATGTCCGATATAATTAAATTAGAAGATTTTTCTTCTCCCGCGCTTGACGTTTACGCGCGTCTTACGGGCGCACAGCTCCGTTCCAAGCTTGATGAAGAAAAGGGCATCTTTATTGCAGAGAGCCCCACGGTTATAGGCGTTGCGCTTGATGCGGGCTGTGAGCCGATTTCGATTCTTACCGACGAAAGGCTTATAAACGGGGCGGTCAAGGAAATAATCGAGCGTTGCCCCGACGTACCCGTTTACACGGCTTCAAGGGATGTTTTAACTAAAATGACCGGCTTTGAATTGACACGGGGCGCGCTTTCAGCAATGAAGCGCCCGAAGCCGAAAGATGCGAAGGAGCTTCTTCGGGGCTCAAAGCGAATAGCGATTCTTGAAGCGATAACCGACTCAACGAACATAGGCGCGCTCTTCCGTTCTGCCGCGGCTCTCGGAATTGACGCGGTCCTCGTAACGCCCACCTGCTGCGACCCGCTTTCAAGGCGCGCGGTGCGCGTGAGTATGGGCACGGTTTTTCTCGTTCCCTGGGCAAGAATAGGCGATTCTGCCGATTGGTCAGAATCCGGCTTCGAGCTTCTTAAAAAATACGGCTTTAAAACCGCCGCCCTGGCTCTTTCTGACGATAGCGTAAATATCGACAACGCAGAGCTTCTCGGAGAGGAAAAGCTCGCTTTGATTCTCGGAACGGAAGGCACGGGGCTTTCACGGGAAACGATAAGCCGCGCGGATTACACCGTAAAAATTCCAATGTCAAACGGCGTTGACTCCTTGAACGTTGCCGCCGCAGGCGCAATCGCCTTTTGGCAGGTTACAAGATAACCGCCGAATTTAGCTGAAACCGAATAAAAACCGAGAGGTATCGTGAAAAAACACAGTACCTCTCGGTTTTATTATAAAATTATTATAAATACACCTTACCGGCCAAGCTCCGCAAGAAGCTTCTTCGCCTCCTCGCATCCGCCATCGGCAGATTTTTTCAGCCACTTCAATGCATCCTTTTCGCTCTCCTCTATACCAGCTCCATCTAAATAACAAAGCGCAAGGTAAAACTGTGCCTCCCGATGATCTTGTTCCGCCGCCATAAATAAATAGCGAACCGCCTCTTTCTCATCCTTCTCGACACCTTTTCCGTATAAATAGCTTCGCGCAAGGTTAAATTGTGCATCCAGATGATTTTGCTCCGCCGCCATAAGTAAATAGCGAACTGCCTCTTTCTCATCCTTCTCGACACCTATTCCATCTAAATAACAAAGCGCAAGCGAGAACTGTGCCTCCCGTTGATTTTGTTCCGCGGCCATAAGTAAATAGCGAACTGCCTCTTCCTCATCCCGCTCGACACCTTTTCCGTATAAATAGTTGATCGCAAGGCAAACTTGTGCAGGTGCGTCGCCGAGTGTTGATGCCGCACGATAATATTTGCAGGCAATTATTTCGTTTTTAGGCATGCCTTGTCCCAAGTCATACTTCGAAGCTAACTCAAAAAACGTATCGCAGGCCTCCTTTTTATTTTCTTCATATCTGTTTTCACAACGCTCGCGCACCCCGCTGTCTGCCGGCAAATACTTTAAACTATTGGCGTCCTTTTCAATATATCTGATTACCTTTTCAAGATACTCATCAATAAGCTCCTCGTTTTCCCTATCGCTCGGCATAATAAAGCCGCCGATAATTTCGCAACGGGGGCATTTCTCGTGCCACACTCCGTCCTTTCCCTCTGTTTTGCAAAAATAACAAACCGGATTTTTCATTGTAAAGTCCTTTCTTTCGTAAAAATAATTTACTTAAAAAACTTGATTGATTAACAAGGCATGCAATCAATAGTTGATTGCTATTCCGAAAAACAGTATAAGTATTGTCAGCACGAAAACAAAAAGCTGCAATTTCCAAGTCCACTTAACCCATTTCGTGTACGAAACGTTAGCCATTGAAAGACCGACGAGAAGCACGGGGTTCGTAGGCAGAATAACGTCGGTAAAGCCGTCTGCCATACAGTAGGCAAGGATAACAATGGCGGGAGAAAGCCCAAGCGCCATTGAAATCGGCATAACTATAGGCATAACGAGAACGATTTTTGCCGTTGACGAGCCGATAAAGAATTGAAGAAACAGAATAAGGAAATATATCAGAACAATAGCAAGGAACTTGCTCTTTCCTTCAAGAAGCCCGATTACCTCGTTCATTATCGTATCAAGAATTCCGCTTTCCGTCATAACGAGCTTAACGGAAGACGCAAGCGCAATCATAAGAACGGCGGGAAGCATGGATTTTGCGCCCCTGATTATATGAATAAAGACGTCGCGGCGGCGCTCGGCAACCGTAAGACCTGCTATAATTCCAAAGATAAGGAAGCTTGCCGCAAGAATCGGAATTGCGTAATCGGAAATAGTTCTTATGCTTGCTATAAGAATAAGCAATACTGTCTGAAAAGCGAAAAACGCAATGTAGGTTTTAAACACCTTGTCCGGATCATGAACGGAATCCGTGTTAAATTCCGAAAGCGTTTCACGCTTGACAAGGTCGCTTTCATACGTGGGCGAAAGCTTTGGCTCGCGCTCAATTTTATGCAGGTGTATCATAAGGAAGCAACAAAGAGTTGCATATATGAGAACGAAGAAAACGATACGCAGCCACACACCCGATGACGGGCTTACGTTTGCAAATTCAGCCGCAAGACCGACCGAGAAGGGATTGGTTATCGCCGCAGAAAAGCCGAAGCAAGCCGCAAGCATACACGCGCCGAGTCCTGTCATTGTGTCCATATTCATAGAGAGCATAAACATAATGATAAGAGGAAGGAGCGTAACCAGCTCCTCAAACATACCGAAAAAGCTGCCGAAGAGCATAAAGATAAGCACGGTTATGCAAACGACAGGGCCGCCCTTTTCCCTCATTTTCTTCATTACGCGCGAGATTATGGTTTTAATTCCGCCCGTTTTATCTATAAGATTAAAAACACCGCTCATAACCAGAAGAAAAACGCTGACCATTATTATCGTCAGGGCATCCTCCGATGCGAAAACGCGGACGGGCGCGGTAATTATGCGCCAGATTTCGATGCCGCCTATCCCCTCCTCTACGTAAGTTCCTGGGATAATATATCCGTTCTCATCGCGCGAAAACGAGCCCTGCGGAATAAAGTAAGACATCGCGCCGCAAAGAATTAAAACCGCAAGAAGAATGGCAACAACGGTAATAAACGACCTGAAACCTATATTTGAAAAGGATTCTTCTTTTTGGGGGTGCAGCTCCTTATTCTTCATAGTAATTCTCCTTATATAACTCAAAAGCCGAATTTAAAAGAATTATTTTCCGTTTTCCTCGTAAATTTTTCTGAAAATTTCGGATGCGATATAGAAATCAACCGCCATTCTTCGCTCCGCGGGAACAAAATAGTGTATTTTTTTGCCAACGTAAATTTCAAAGTTTTCTCCCGCGCCGAAAAGCAGACGGTATATTTCCGAGATGGGAAAATGAAGCGTCGTGCTTTCGCCGTCGAGAGTTCCCTCGTAGGTCAGCCCGTCCCTGTTAAGCGTACACGTGCCCTCACCTGCTTCGCGCTTCATCGTCTTTCCGTCAAGAGAGGGAAGCCAGAAGGTAACAGGCGATACGAGCGAGAAGCCCTCGTCCTCACTTATTTCTCTTTTAAGCTCCTCTTTTTGCCAGTCGTACCACTTGCCGAAATTCTCAAACGGCGCGGAATTTACGAATGAATATCGGTTATCAAGTTCGGCTATTTTCCCGCAATTTTCACAGAAAATTTCGCGCTTTTTGGTCTTGATTGTATACTTTTGTTTGCATTTAGGGCATTTTGACAAAATATTTTCAAGTCCTTCAGCGAGATTTTTCGAATGATAATGAACGTGATTATGCCCCTTTATCCACTCAAATTCATTATAATCAAGCACCGCCAAGGTGCGCTCTTTGATTTCCTCTGTGCCAAGGGATTTTATTTCTTCGGCTGTGAAAAGAGTGTCAAGCTCGGCCTCAACGAAAGAGCCGCGCCTCAGTCCCTTGCCCCATTTGGGTTTAGCGAAATAATCACCCGACATTTTTATGTAATATACGGGAACTGCCGATTTTTTAAGAAAGGCAAACGTGCCCTCCTGAATATCCTCAAAGCTGCCGGCTGTTGAGAGCCGCGCCTCCGGCATCATCGCAAGAACTCCGCCGGAGCGAAGCACCTTTACGCTGTTTTTCGCGCTTTCAATGTCGAGGGCAAACATACTCTTTGGAATACAGCCGTATTTTTTAAGAAGCCAAGCGGCCGCGTTACTGTAAAAATAGAGTCTTGCAACCAGAAAATTCGGTGCGTATTTGCGAAGCAGCTTGCCCGAATACACGAAATCAATAAACGAGCCGTGGTTGCAAAGCACAATCGAGGGCACATCAAGCTTTCCCACCCTGTTTGAGTATTTCACGCGCACACCCTTCATAAAAAGGATAAGGCCGGACACTACGTGCGGTATAAACAGGCTTCTCGGCTTATACATCTTAACGGAGCTACTCGACGTTGCCTCTTTTTCGATATAGCGGTTCAGCTTGCCGAAAAGCACGTCCCGTTTGAGCATCATTATAACGAGTAGCACAACGAGAACGCCGAAAACAGCCACCGAAACTATCCAGCTTGACGCTATCGCAATATGCCCAAGTCCTACGCCGATACAAACCGAGGGTATTGAGCCAAGCAGGGTTACCGTTATATATCTTGGATATTTCATTCCGACGCTTGCCGCAAGGAAGCATATCATTCCATAAGGAATGGCGGGTAAAAAATAGAGAATGAACACTACCACGACCATTTTTTTAGAAACCGCAACGCGTTCAAAATCAATGCTCATATTCTTAACGAAGTGCTCTCTTATTCCGTCACCGAAGCTGCGGTAAAGAGCAAATATGATAGAATTTCCGAGAAGTACCCCAATAGTACAGCAAAGAAGTCCGATAGGAAAACCGAAGGTAAGACCTGCCAAAACCTGCACGGGCTCTGCGGGGAGAAAGGTCAGGACGACCTGCAACATAGATAAAACCACTATCGTTACGTAGCCCCTGACCCCGAATTGCGCCAGCTTATCTCTTATCTCGTCGCGGGAATGCTTTCCGTCGAAGATACTGCGAAGAAGCTCAAGATTTCCGCCCGAAAGAAGAAACCACATTAAAAGCGCAAACAGAACGGTGAAGCCGCATATTGCCGCTATTCTTATTTTTGTTTTTTTACTTAACGTTTTCTTCATTGTAAAATTATTCGAAATTCAAGCAAGGGCTTGTTCTTATCAGCGCAAATTGCCTTTAAGGAAATTAAGCACGTTGAGCCCTGCTATTTTTTCAACCGTGCCCGTCTGATATTTTGAAAGAAGAAGCTCGATAACCTGGTCGTGAATGCTTCTTTCTGCCGTGATTCCTATTGGATAATGTCCATCCGTGCCGTCTATATCAAAGCCGAAGCCGAGCGCGTCCTCACCGAAATTTTCAAGAGCGTAATCAACGTGCCTGATTATATCCTCCACGCTCGCCTCCCCGCCCTCTTTAAGGAAGGATGGATAAAGATTGAGTCCGATAACGCCGCCGCGGCTGACTATTTCCCTTGCCATATCCTTTGTTAAATTTCTTGGAGAAGCACAGAGCTCGCGGAAATTGGAGTGAGTTGCGATTATGGGATAGGAGCTTATTTCAATAAGCTCGTAAAAGCTTTTGTCGGAAAGATGGGAAACGTCGCTGATAATACCGAGAGAATCGCACTTTCTGACGAAATCCTTTCCGAGAAAGCTAAGCCCCATATCGTTTTTATCCCAAGCGGACGCGGCAAGCTCGTTAGTATCCCAAGCCATGCCGATAACGGAAAGTCCGCCGGCGGCAAGCGTTTCAAGCTCGGGTGAATCGGCAAAAAGCCCTCCGCCCCCCTCAATCGAAAAAAGAGTTGCGCGCGAATTTTTTTGTTCAAATTTATAAACGTCCTCAGCGCACTTCACCGTGGGAATGCCAAGGCGAGCCGTTTCGTAAAGATATTTGTTAAAGGCACGGATAAGCTCTGCCCGTCTTTCCTCGGGGGCTCTGTTGCTGTTGGGAACGAATGCCGCAGCAAACTGCAGGTGATGATTTCCACCGGAAAAATTATAAGGCTTGACAAGCCCCTCGTTTTCCTTTACAGTCGAAAGACTGTCGCAGTGCATATCAATAACAAGCATCTTTAATCCTCCTTAACAGATAGCTTTCTCTCTATACCCTAAAATTAATTATTTTAATGATACAACAAAAGCGTGCGTTTGTCAACCTTTCGGGCACACCGCCCCTTTTGTCTTAAAAATATATACGAACACCCTTGACAAAATTATACCTTTCGTTTATAATATACGAAGTTCGTGTCTGTCGGCTTGCCAGCAAGCACGAACGAGGTATATTTCAAGAAATGTGCGAAAATCCTCGATTTTCGGAGTGGTGCTGTCAAGCAACACGGTTAATTTTCGACTCCTCGAAAATTAACAACATATAGATTATAATATACGAAGTTCGTGTCTGTCGGCTCGCCAGCAAGCACGAACGAGGTATATTTCAAGAAATGTGCGAAAATCCTCGATTTTCGGAGTGGTGCCGCCAGGCAACACGGTTAATTTTAGACTCCTCGAAAATTAACAACACATGTATTATAATAGCAATAACTTTTAGTTTCAAAAGCGATGACCGGGAGAAGTATCCTGTCCTTGCGGCCTTGAAGAGAGAGGGCGGTTGGTGAGAGCCCTTGGCGCATGACAGCCGAGAAGCAGCCCGCAAGCTTCGGACAGAACCGAAAGGCTTAAATTCCGACGGGGTGCGCCCGTTAAAGCGCAGGGCTTTTACTGAAAAGCCAACGAGGGTGCGCTTGTGAGGGCGTGCCGAAGCTGAGGTGGTAACACGTTAATTCGTCCGCAGCGCACACCGTGCGTTGCGGCTTTTTTTATTTCTGAAAGGGGAAAAACTATGAACAAAAAGATACTTAAGCTTATTGAAGCAAACGCCAGACTTACCTCAAAGGACCTTGCAACGATTTGCGAAATGCCCGAGGACGAGGTTAAAGCCGAAATTGCCGAAATGGAACATGGCGGCGTAATCAAGGGATATAAAACCATAATAGACTGGGAAAAGGCGGACACCGATACGGTAAGCGCAATAATAGAGCTTAAAGTAACACCAACGGCAGGCCTCGGCTTTGACGACGTTGCGGCAAGAATTTCACAGTTCCCAAGCGTTGAGTCGGTTTATCTTATGTCGGGCGCATGCGACCTTATCGTTATAGTTACAGGAAAGACCTTCCGTGAGGTTTCTCTTTTCGTTTCGAGCGAGCTTGCTACGATAGATTCGGTTACCTCAACTGCAACGCAGTTCATTATGCGCCGTTATAAAGAGCTTGGCGTTGAGCTTTCAGAGCCGGAAGAGGACGGAAGGGGAACTATCGTTTTATGATAGACTATTCAAAGATTTTATCAACGACAGTAGAGGAAATTCGCCCCTCGGGAATAAGAAAATATTTCGATATTGCCGAGAAAATGGACAAGGTGATCTCCCTTGGCGTTGGCGAGCCGGATTTCAGAACTCCGTGGAAAGCA
>JAZORS010000171.1:0-7279 GCA_045656725.1 Eubacteriales bacterium
GCGCTTGTGCTTTTTAGCGTTTTCGGGGGTGAGCTCGTCGCCCGACTCAAAGCAGGCAATCGACTTGTGCTCCGCTCCGTGATACATAAAGGTTCGTTTGATTTCCGGCATAAGCGCAACGAGCGCAAGGTAAACTATAAAAATCAACACCTTGATAACGCCGGCAACCGTTGCCTCAACGTAGGGGCTGAGCTGTTTTCCGTCCGAGAGATAGTTTGAATAAAGCCATTCGAGTCCGCCCGTGGCAAGATTGGGGAGCACCACGAAAAGAGATATCGCAAGGGCGAGTCCGAGGATGAGGGAAATCACCATAACCGCGCCGAGCGTTACCGAGGATGCATCAGAGCTTTTCGCTTTCTTTTCGGATTTTTTGGGCGACTTTTGAGCGGCGCCGCGGCGCTCCGCTTTTTTCTTCGCCTTTTCTTCCTTCTTTGCTTTGCGCTTCGCTTCTTTTTCAAGCTCCGCTTCACTCTTTTCGTCAATGCCGAGCGCCTCGGCTGATTTTTCAAGAGTTTTGTAGCTTAAAGCGAGCATTTCCACGAAATTGACGACTCCGCGGATTATCGGCAAATTAAGTATCTTGTGTTTTTTTCTGACAGAGCGGAATTCACCGTCGTAAACCACAAGTGAGCCGTCTTCCTTGCGGCAGGTGGTAACGGTTTTTTCGCCGGCTTTCATCATAACGCCTTCAAGCACCGCCTGACCGCCGACTTTGTTGAGACGGTCCTGCACTTTCTTCGGGCATTCCTTGCATTTTTTCATAGTATATATAAATCCTTTCGCTTTTAAAGAGGAAAAACTCCGCCAGTATAATATAATATTATATCATATTATTTTATAAAAATAAATAGCAAAAGCGAAAATTTACAAATTATATCGGCTTGGCGGCAAAAGGCAAAGGTTTTTCTTTACAAAAATAAGAGGCACACCTGCACCCGTGTAAAGAAATTTGGATATGCTGTTTTTAAAGGGGAAATCGAAAATATAAACAATTATTTGCAAAACAAGTGAATAAAAGCAGCAAAATGGGAAAATAATTCATCTGTCGGACAAGATATTTGTCCCAAAGGAAAGGAGAATTATATGACGCTTACACAGAAAGAAACAAGCTTGCTTTCAGATCTTAAATCGCAGGAGCAGCTCTGCATTGAGAAGTATCGCAAATATGAAAATGCCGCAAAAGACCCCTGCCTCAAACAGCTTTTTGCATCAATCAGAATGACGGAGGAGAGCCACCTTGACACAATCAACCGCATACAAGGCGGCGAGGAGGTTAAAATGCCCGCATCCTCTTCCGATGCTTCCTCTGGAAGCAATGACTGCCCTCTTTCCACGGCAAACGCGCAGGAGAAAAAAGAGGACGCATACCTTTGCGCTGACGCGTTGGCTATGGAAAAGCACGTTTCATCTGTTTACGACATTTCGATTTTTGAATTTTCAAACACCACCTTGCGTGATACCTTGAATCATATTCAGAAAGAGGAACAGCAGCACGGCGAGAAGATATACGCGTATATGTCTCGCAACTCCATGTATTCGTGAGGCACTTCGACATTTGGGCATAAGCGAATAAAAAACAAGAGGTGCTATTTTTACATAGCGCCTCTATCTCTTTTTTGTATAAATTTAATGAAATTAAGGTCGAAAACCTATGGTTTTCCTCGAATTTATTATAGTTTTTTATTCTATCGCCGTTTCCTTCCTCCGACGTATTATATACGCCTCTCGGTCGGAGAACGAAAATTTCTGCTCCAAATCCCCTCACCCGAGGCGTGCTGTTTTCGGGTAGTGTACTTTGTGCTATTTTAAGTAATAAGCCGATGATTCCCAATTTACATGTCCACGAAGATAGTGAAATGCTTTGATTGGAACAAAAAATTAATAACGCAAATACCGCTTTTGGTTTGAAGGCGGTATTTTTATAGTTGTTTTAAATTATTTCAATAAATTACTTAAAATCTATTGACGTAAAGAAAAAATCACGCTATAATTATATTACGAAAAAAAGTAGAAATATTCCTTTTTTAGCACGAGGTGTTTATGCGAATCAAACGACAGAGTTATTTGAACAGACTTATAAACAAAAAAGGCAATGGACTTATTAAAGTTGTAACGGGTGTCAGACGTTGCGGAAAATCCTATTTGCTCTTTAATCTTTTTCATGAGCATCTGCTTGATGAGGGCGTAAATGAATCGCACATCATAGAAATTGCCCTTGATGACAGAACAAATATCAAGCTTCGCAATCCCGACAATATGCTTGAATATGTAAAGAGCAGAATTATCGACAAAGATATGTATTACATCATTCTTGACGAGGTGCAGTTGCTTGATGAATTTGAGGACGTGCTCAACAGCTTTTTGCATATCAGAAATGCGGATGTTTACGTTACGGGTAGCAATTCAAAATTCTTGTCAAGCGATGTTATAACCGAGTTTCGCGGCAGAGGTGATGAAGTTCGAGTTTATCCCTTGTCCTTCCGTGAGTTTATGTCGGTATATGACGGAACTGTGGATGAAGGCTGGGATGATTATTTCAATTATGGCGGGCTGCCCCTTGTTCTTTCTTGTCCTACTCCCGAAGAAAAATCGGAGTACTTGATTTCACAGTTCAAGAAAGTATATTTATCCGATTTGATTGACAGACATAAAATTCGCAATGCTGATGAGTTTGACGAGCTGCTTGATATTTTGGCATCGGCTATCGGCTCATTGACAAATCCTCTAAAACTCGCAAATACCTTTAAGAGTGTAAAAGGAAAGACAATCAGCGATAAAACGCTGAAAAAGTATCTTGATTACCTCATTGATGCTTTTCTTGTAAGCCGTGCAAAAAGATACGACGTAAAGGGTAGAAAATATATCAATTCACCTGCAAAGTATTATTTTGAGGACGTTGGACTTCGTAATGCACGTCTTGAGTTTAGACAAAACGAAGAAAATCATATTATGGAGAACATCATCTATAATGAGCTTCGTATTCGCGGTTTTCGTGTTGACGTTGGACTCGTTGAGCATTACGGAAAAGACGAAGAAGGTCGGTCCACAAAGAAACAGCTTGAGGTCGATTTTGTAGCAACCAAAGGCAGTAAAAAATATTATATCCAATCGGCATTTTCAATGTCTAATCCTGAGAAAATCGAGCAGGAGCAACGCTCCCTCAAAAGTATAAACGATTCATTTAAGAAAATTATCGTTGTGCGTGATAACATTAAGGTTAGGCGAAACGATTACGGTATCGTCACGATAGGAATTTGTAATTTCCTTCTCGATGAGAATAGCTTGGATTTGTGATAAAAAGCAAGGAAATACATACGAATCTTTTTATCCGGAAATGGTGGTAAAGGTTTAAAAACTTGTTTTTTCAATCTGTTAGCAATCTCTTTGTGCTTCCGCTGCTTCGACATTTGTGCATAAACTAATATAATGGGCGCACCCGAAACTGTGTTTTCAGGTGCGCCCATAAAAATGTTTTCATTTTTCAAGATTTAATGACTCTAACAGAAAAGAAATTGCAAATTCGCAACCCTTGCAAAATGCCTTTTTGGCAAAAAAGGCGTCGATATCGCATATGGCGTCAACGTATTTTTCCATAGCATCCTCTTGCTCCTTGTTAAGAAGAGCGCTCGCTTTTTCGTGAAGCTCTACACAGCTTTTTGTAAGATTTCGTTCCTCATCCGTATTGGTTAAGGCGCACTCGTCTAAAAGATATTCGTTCCATAGTTTTTTAAGTGCTTCTTTCATAATTTTTTCTCCCCTTCTCGTCTGTCTAAAAGAAAATTTTCTTAAACAAAATATACGCCTTTAAAATTATAGCACAAATAATTGAAAAGTTTTGAATTTAGGTCGCATTTGGACTAAAACTTTTTTGAACAGCAAATTTTGAGTAAAAAGCAGCTTTGCTTGTTTCTTTTAAAGTTTTTTGCTGGACAAACCGAGTGCTATGTGTTAAAATAAGAATATAAACCTTTCGGGAGGCGCTAAATGCTTAACAACAATGAAAAGGGGAGCTTCACAAAATCCAGGTGGTCGCTTCTTATATTCTTCGGATTGATTGGGCAAATCGCCTGGTCGGTTGAAAATATGTATTTTAACGTTTTCGTGTTTGAGGAGGTTTCAAAATCTCTTGAAACGATAACCTTGATGGTTCAGCTCAGCGGAATTGTTGCAACTCTGGCAACCCTCGTTGCCGGAACGCTCTCGGATAAGCTCGGAAACAGACGCAGTTTTATTTCCTTCGGATACGCTATCTGGGGCGTTACCGTCGCGCTTTTCGGCTTTCTTACGCCGGAGCTTGTGGGAAAGCTTTTCTCTCTCGGACTTGATAGGGCGGTGCCGCTTACCCTTGTTCTTGTCGTTGTGGGTGACTGCGTTATGACCTTGTTCGGTTCAACCGCAAACGACGCGGCATTTAACGCATGGGTTACGGATAACACGGACTCCTCGTTTCGCGGTAAGGTAGAGGGTGTTCTTTCGATACTTCCTCTTGCCGCAATGCTGATAGTGGCGGGCGGCTTCGGTATTATCGTCAGTATGACGAGCTACCGCACGGTATTTCTTGCTCTCGGCATAATAATAAGCATATCGGGTGTATGCGGTATTTTCTTCTTCCGCGACAAAGAGGGGCTGGCGAAAAGCGGCTCGATGAAGGATATATTCTTCGGCTTCCGCCCGAGTGTTATAAAAAGCAACGCTCCGTTATACATAACTTTGCTCGTCGTTGTCGTATATGGCATAGCGTGTCAAATTTTTATGCCTTATCTTATCATATATATGAAAACTTTTCTTTGCTTTTCGGAGATTGAGTACAGTATAGTTTTCGGTCTTGCGATAGCTCTTGGCGCGGCAATAAATCTTTACCTTACCCGACTTTCCGATAAGCTTGACAAGGCAAAGCTTCTTTATTTTGCGGCGGCTGTTATGTCGGCAGGGCTTTTCGGAATGTATTTTGCGCGAGGAATGGCAAAAGTGCCGCTTCTCATTGTTTTCGGATTCTTCGGCTTCGTTATGATAACGGGATACATCTTTATCTCCGCCCTCACCGGCTCGCTCGTAAGGGATAACACGCCCGAGGGCGAGGTTGGAAAGCTTCAAGGTGTTCGTATGGTATTCAGCGTTCTGATACCGATGCTCGTCGGCCCTATGATAGGAAACGCGATAAACGCGGCAAAGGCAATGCCGCTTCCGGAGGGAAATCCAGAGGCGGATATAATGACGACACTTTATATTCCGGCCCCGGAGATATTTCTCGCGGCGGCGCTTGTGTCGCTTCTGATGCTTGCAATAATTCCGCTTCTTATAAAATTCAGCCCGAAAAAGGCTGGAGAAAAATAAAATCTAAAAATCAAATAAAAAAGCGAGGTAGTTTCTTACCTCGCTTTTAATATTGAAATGCGCTTCGCGCTTGAAATGATTGCTTGGCAATCTTTGAAATACATTCCCTTGGGTCGCGCTTGAAATGAAATAAATCCGAACAGATTTATTTCATTGACATAGAGGGGCGCAGAATTGCGTATTTATCGTATGAATAAAGGGAAATAAGAATGTTCTGCGCGGATGCGCTTGCAACCTTCGCCTGGGCGCAAGCACCCTTTGCGCTGCTGTATTCAAGACAAATGCGGTCGCCGAGATACACGTAAGCTATGGTGCATAAGCTTCCGCTTTCATTCTTATATTCAGCGATGATAATATCGCCGACGGAAAGGAAGCTCGGATTTATGGAACGGACTCTTGTTTTATCAGTCACGTTGCCCTTGCTTACAGAATATCCGCCGGAGAGCTCGGATAGCAACATTTTATAATAGGTAGATTTGGTATTGCAAGCGTTTTCCGAAGTTGAAATAAGGTCGGAGAGTGCCTCGGTGATGCTTGTGTAATCAAAAATATCAATTCCAAGGGCGTCCTTATAAAGCGCCTTTACCGCAAGCATCGGGTCATCAAAATGAAGAGCTGATTCGATATATTCCGAGGCTTTCCCTGTAAGCTTTTCAAGATCTTCTTCGGAAATTTTTGAAACCGTATTGATTACCTCTGGAATGTTTATTCCGTTGACGGTAGATTTTTCGCTTTTTATAATGGCTCCCGCGGGCGCTTCGTTAACCCTGACCGAAAAGCTCAGGGTAACCATCGAAAATGCCTTTACAGAGCCCGACCATGAAAGAGTGTTGCCGTCAACGCTGATACCGTCTGCCGCTTTAACCAAGCTGACAAGATTTGAGAGCGTTTCGGAGAAAACGACTCCGTCAATGTCGTATTCGCTTTTATTGGTGAGAGTTACGAGATATGAGAGCTTGTCACCGACTCGGGTTGCCGTATAAGAGCCGATATCAACGATTTTTTCAATGGATAAGCCGCGTACGGTAAGACGGGCAAGCGCCTCCTCGGTGGGCTTGATATCTCTTGCTAAGGGGCGGATTATCGCGAAATTAAATACGCTTGAGCTCTCTTGTGCCACTTCGCCCTCTGCTATAGGTTCCCCGTTATAATTGTTGCCGAAAAGATAATATTTCGAGCTCTTTTTCGAAAACAAATCGTCAGCGTCTTCAAGCTCTATTGGGTTGTTGGCAAGGGAATCAAGTGCCGCCTCGGGATTTGTGCCGTTATGCTGGTAATTTGATTTATGAGAGCCCTCGCAATGAATGAACGTGTCATCTCCCACGTATATAAAGGCGTGTCCGTAGGTGGGATATCTTTCTCCGTATCTGCAAACCAGAATATCGCCAACCTTGAGCTTGCTTCTTATTTCCGCAAGCTTTGCTTTGATTTCGGACTGCTTGAAATCACTCGTTTCCCAATATCCGACAACGTCCGGCGCGTCGGTATTGTTCTTGGCATAAGAGGAGTAGGTAAGTGTGGATTCACCGGCGCTGCCGATTGGGTAGGGCAGGGCGCTCGTGCCAAAGGCATAACGGTAAACCGATTCAATAAAGCTTACCGAATCAAGAAAAACTGTGTTTTGCGAGGTAGCGTCCTCGGGCGTTGCGAAAACGTGGCGCCTTAAACTGTCGTCGTAGTCAATATAGGAATCCTTCCAATAAAACGCGTATGCCGATTCCTTTAAGCAATCCCAGCGCACGTCGTATTGTTCGGTTAACACCTCAACTTCAAGGGAAGCCATTTTCCCATAGTAGCTGAAATAAACGGTTTTGTTGCTCGGGGAAAGTCCCTCGCCAACGTCAATCGTGTAACCTCGCACGGAGCCGGACGAGCCGTCGCTGAAAAGGGCGGTGAGCACCATTCCGCGTGCATCAAAACCCTCGCCCGTATAGTAAGTCATTTT
>JAZORS010000172.1:0-6292 GCA_045656725.1 Eubacteriales bacterium
CCGTTTTCAAGGAATCCGCCAAAGGTGTGTCCTATCTCAAAGATTCCGAAGCTGTCAGCATAGCCCCTGTTTTCCTTCGCAAATGAAAGAAGCGTGGGAATCATTGAAGCACGGATATACTGATGCTCGGGCGTCTGCGCATTTATTATACGCACGCTCTTTACTGTTTCAATTCCAAGCTCACGGTTTTTCTGGCTGTCAGACCAGATATACGAATGAACCTCGTGCATACGGTAGCTCTTAACGAGAATGTCCTTCATTCTGTCCTCGTCGGACTTCTGAACCTCACGGCGCACGGGATTAAGAGGACTTGAGGAGGTCTTAATATCAAAATTATCGTATCCGTAAATACGGGTAATTTCCTCGATTATATCCGCCTTTATCGTAACGTCCTTCGTTGAACGCCAGGAGGGAACCTTAACGCTGAAATTATCCCCGTCAAGAGAAACCTTGAATCCAAGGCCGGTAAGCGTCTTAACGATTCTGTCGTTCGATATTTCAATACCTGTGTATCTGTCAACGAATCTCTTATCGAAATCAAGGGTGATTTCGGGATAATGTCTTACGTAAGCGTCGCTGAACGAGGAAACCACTCTTGCCTCGGGGTCAAGGTCAAGAAGGTGCTTGATAAGTCTTTCGGTAGCAACACGGCAAAGCTCGGGGTCGAGCATCTTCTCGTATCTCACGGAAGCGTCGGTACGAAGACCGAGACGTGTTGTCGTCTTACGGACGGAAACGCCGTCAAAGGTTGCCGATTCAAGCAAGAGCGAGTCCGTATCATCCTCAATCTTGGAAGCATCGCCGCCCATAACGCCCGCTATTGCAACGGGTTCGCCGCCCGAAGCTATCATGAGCATATTTTCGTCTATCTTACGTGTTACGCCGTCAAGGGTGTCAAAATCAAGACCGCCCTGATACGTTCTTACCTCGATTTTATCAACACGTCTGTTATCAAAGGCGTGCATCGGCTGACCGATTTCCATCATAACGTAGTTGGTAAGGTCGGCAAGGAAATTGATAGCCCTTGAGCCACAGTAGAAGAGTCTTATTCTCATATTAACCGGGCTGACCTTGCGCTTGATATTTTCAAGCTTAATAGCGGAATAGCGCCATACAAGCTCGGTTGCCACAACGTCGATTTCAACGGGGGGAAGAGAAGAATATACGTCCGTATTGTGAAGCTCGGGCGCTTTAAGCTCTCTGCCCGTAAGGGTTGCGAACTCACGTGCCATTCCAAAATGGCTCCAAAGGTCGGGGCGGTTAGTCAAGGACTTGTTATCCACCTCGAAGATTATATCGTCTATATCGTAAACCGATTTAATGTCAACGCCAAGCGGGATATCGTCAGTTATCTCGAAAAGTCCCGAATGGCCGTCGCTCATGCCAAGCTCTGCCTCGGAACAGCACATTCCGTAGGACATATATCCGGCAACGGTAGTGGGAGCTATTTTATGGCCCATAACTGCGCCGCCCGCAGTTGCAAGAGCAACTTTCATACCCTCTCTTACATTGGGCGCTCCGCAAACTATATCAAGGATTTCCGTACCGGTATTAACCTTGAGAAGATGAAGCTTTTTGGAATTAGGATGGTTTTCAATATTTTCAATTCTTGCAACGATAACACCGTAGGTGTCCTCGCCCTTAACGATTATATCCTCAACCTCTGCGGTTGAAAGAGTGAAATTACGGATAAGGGCTTTTTTGTCAAGTCCGGAGAGATCAACGAAATCTCCTATCCAGTTCATAGATAAAAACATTTTTGAAGCCCTCCTTATATAGACTTAAACTGGTCAAGCACGTCAAGCGAGCCGCTGTTGAAATCACGTATGTCCTTAACGCCGTATTTCATCATGGCAAGTCTTGTAAGACCAAGACCGAATGCAAAACCGGTATATTTTTCCGTATCAATTCCGCCGTCACGAAGAACGTTGGGGTGAATCATTCCGCAGGGGCAAAGCTCAAGCCAACCGGAATTTTTACAGGTAGGACAACCCTCGCCGCCGCAGATAAGGCAGTTTATATCAAGCTCAAATCCGGGCTCGACGAACGGGAAAAATCCCGGGCGAAGACGAACCTTGATATCTCTTTTGAAAACCTCGGAAAGCATGGTTTTCATGAAGTAAATAAGGTTGGAAATCGAAATATTCTCGTCTATCATCATACCTTCCATCTGGAAGAAGGTGTTTTCTTGAGATGCGTCAGTGGACTCGTTTCTGAAGCAACGGCCGGGGAAAATTGCGCGCAGGGGTGCGCCGTATTTTCTCATTATGGCATTCTGCGCCGCAGAGGTCTGCGTTTTGAGAAGCTGTCCGTTTTCAAGATAGTAGGTATCCTGCATATCACGTGCAGGGTGATGCTTCGGTATATTGAGCGACTCAAAGCACTCGTAATCGTCAACTATCTCTTTAAAATCCTCAACCGTAAAGCCCATGCTCTCGAAAATCTGTTCAACCTCACGGGTTGCAAGAGTTATCGGGTGGTAAGAGCCTATCTGGCGCTTATATTCGAGGCCGGGGTTGTATTTTTTCGCATTTGAAATCTGCGCATTTATCTCTCTTTCCTTCAAAGCTGCCGCAGCTGCCTGAAGACCTGCCTCAACCTCCACCTTAAGCGAGTTTATAAGCTGACCTGCGGTTTTCTTATCCTCAACGTTGCGAAGTCCCGTCATAAGCTCGGCAATATATCCTTTTTTTCCGAGAAAAGCAACTCTGAGCGTTTCAAGGGATTCCTGCTCGTTTGCGGCAGAAAGCTGGGTATTAAATTCAGCTCTGAGCGCTTCTATTCTTTCTTTCATTACCTTACGTCCTTTCGGTAAATATATAAATTTACATTAAATATATAAAAATCTTTTAACTCAAATATTATATCCTAAAAAACGGCTTTTGTCAAGAATTTCCGATAAAGCCGATAACTTTTTCCGGCAAAATTCCGGAAAGATCCTCGCCCGATTTAATTCTTTCTCTGGCAAGAGTCGAGCTTATATCGGAAAAAGCGTCGTCCGCAGGAATAAGCACCGTTTCATACCCGCCGTTTTTCTTATTCCACTCTGCCATTTCTCTTTCGTATTCAAGGTCCTTTTGGTTTCTGTATCCCTTAACTATCTTTTCTATTCCGTGCTCTTTCATATAGTCAATTACAAGCCCCTCCGAATAGTCAACGAAAACGCCCATATCCTCTGTTGCAAGGCGAAGCATTTTCACTCTTTCCTCAGGTGAAAATGTATAGCTTTTTTCGGGATTGTTGAAAACCACTGCATAAACCTCGCCGTAAAGCTCCTTGGCACGCTTTATAATTTCAAGATGCCCAAGAGTTACGGGGTCGTAGCTTCCCGGCAAGATAACCTTCATTTTAACCTCCATTCCGTCGCTTTTGCGACCTCACAAGTATAAATGAATTTTCGGTAATGCACGGCATCGATTTGGATTAAGGCTCCAAATCGCGAAAATTCGGGGCGTGAACAGATGACACTTAACTTAGGTAGATGTTATTTCACGCCGTACCTCTATACAGAAGAATATTGACAAAGGTTTTCTTTCCGTAGTGCGTGGACTTGAGAATCTCGTATCCAGAAAGGCTCTCCGGCTCAATATCCTCCTCGCCGCTTTCAAGAACGACTATCGCCCCACGTGCAAGAAGCCCTGCCTCCGAGAGCTTTTTCGCAGCCTCACGGCAACACGCCATAGAATACGGCGGGTCAACGAAAACAAGGTCGAATTTTTCTTTTCCCGACGCCTTTCTTATATAATTACGCCAGTCGCTTGCAAGAAATTTTGAAGACTCAATCAGCCCGGTTTTCAAGGCGTTTTTCTTCGCAATCTCGAGCGCATCTCGTGAAATATCTATAAAATGAGCGTGTGATGCGCCTCTTGAAAGCGCCTCGAGTCCCATCTGTCCCGAGCCGGCAAACAAATCGAGGGTGCGCCTGTTTTCCACGTCAAACTGAATTGCCGAAAAAATTGCCTCTTTTATTCTTTGCGAGGTGGGGCGTGTAGCGTCGCCCTCAAGCGAAATAAGCGCCTTACCCTTTGCCGTTCCCGTGATTATCCTCATCGGTCATTCTCCTTGTGATAGTATAAATATATATTTTCGGCGTCCTTTTTTGATATTCCCGAAACACATGAAAGCTCGTCCACCGTCATCGTTTTAATCTCACCGAGCCTGTGCGCCGAAAGAAGAGCCTTCGCCTTCTTCTCGCCTATGCCGGGTATTTTCTCAAGCGTTGAATGAGTCATTGACTTTATCTTTCCGCCCGAGGAAATCTTCCTTGCAAATCTGTGCGCTTCCTCTTGGAGCTTGTAAACAAAAGCGTACACGTTCATCTCGTGAGCTATTGAAATTTCACGCTCGCCGTCAACGATGGCTCTTGTCTTATGGTAATCGTCCTTAACCATTCCGAAAACGGGAATATCAAGCCCCGTTTCTTCAAGCACTCCCTTGACAGCGTTAAGCTGACCGACACCGCCGTCAATGAGGATAAGGTCGGGCATCTCGCCAAGAGAGGGGCTTGTATCGCCCACGTGCGAGAGTCTGCGGGTGAGCGCCTCTTTCATTGAGCCGTAGTCGTCAGCTCCGCCCGTAGTGCGTATTTTAAAGCTTCTGTAATCCGCCTTTGCGAGCTTGCCCTCTCGCCAGACGACCATTGAGGTCACTATATTCTCGTCTCCGATATTCGAAACGTCATAAGCCTCTATGCGCTTCGGCATTTCACGAAGTCCGAGAAGCTCGGAAAGCCGAGCAACGTCACGGTCCTCTCTTTCAGCGCCGAGCCTTGCCTGCCTTGCGGCTTCCTTGGCGTTAACTCTTGCCATATCGCAGAGTGCGCGTCCGTCGCCTCGCTCGGGGATTTTTACCGAAACCTTATATTTTGTGTCAAGCGACAGGTATTCCGAAAGAAGCGAAATATCCTCCTCCGATATCGGAAAATCAAGCATTACCTCGCGCGGTACGTTACCCGTAGTGTCGTAATAATCAACTATAAGCGAAATTGCGTCCTCGGGGCCCGTCAATTCCGACAGAGAAAGAATAAATTCGTTCTTGTTAACGAGAGCGCCCGAGCGCACGGAAAGCACGGCAAGCGCCCCCTCGGTTTCCGAGGTGTAAAGCGCGAAGCAGTCCCTGTTCACCCTCTCGTCAGCCACCACCTTCTGCTTTTCTGCGAGCTTGTCAAGAGCGTAAATCGTATCTCTTATTGCGGCGGCTCGCTCGAAGTTCATATTTTCAGATGCCTCGCTCATCTCGGCGGTAAGCATCGCTTTGGTTTCTTTGATGTTTCCGTCAAGCACCCATTCCGCGCACTTAACCTGAGCTCTATATTCCTCGGAGCTTACCTTGCCCGTGCAAGGGGCAATACATCTTCCCATATCACGGTATATACAGGGACGCCCCTTTTTAATATCCTCGGGGAATTTTCTTTTGCAGGTTGCAAGCATGAAAATCCGCTTCACAGTTTCAAGCGCCGTATATGCGCCCGAGGCGCTCTGATAAGGCCCGTAGTATTTTGAACGGTCGCTCTTTCTCTCTCTTGTAACGAGAAGCCTTGGGTATTCCTCGGCAGTCACCTTGATATACGGATAGCTTTTCGCGTCTTTGAGCTTTATGTTGTATTTCGGAGAGTGCCTTTTTATAAGCACGTTTTCAAGGGCAAGCGCCTCAATCTCCGTTTTGCAAACGATATAATCAAAATCCTCAATTCTCTTGACGAGCTTTGTCGTTTTGAGATTATGCCCCGTGTTAACAAAATAGCTTACAACACGGTTTTTGAGCTTCTTTGATTTGCCGACGTAAAGGACTGCGCCATCGGAATTTTTCATAATATAAACTCCCGGCAAAAGCGGCAAGCTGTTTGCTTTATCCCGCAAGCGCTCAATTCTCGTCATAAGCCGACACCTCCCAAAAACTCAAATTTTTTTAAAAATAGGGGCCGCAGCGCAGCATACCGGCGCAACAACCCCTGTCTTTTCACTATATAAAATTACAAATCAGTATTCGCCGATTTCGTTATTAATGAGATTTGCAAGTCCTTCAACTGCGCTTACCTCATCAGAGCCGTCGGCAATAAGAGTAACGGTCACGCCCTTAACTATACCGAGAGAAAGCACACCGAGAAGACTCTTCGCATTCACTCTGCAATCGTCCTTTTCCACCCAGATAGAGCTTTTATAGGAATTGGCCTTCTGGACGAAAAACGTTGCGGGTCTTGCGTGAAGCCCAACACTGTTATTTATCGTTACGTTAAGAGAAATCATTGACGTTATCTCCTTGGAGTTTCATTTCTTAAAGTATAGCAAATACT
>JAZORS010000173.1:0-10048 GCA_045656725.1 Eubacteriales bacterium
TATACATATAAAAGCTGACTATGATCTCTGCGCTTATCACTTTGCCGAGGAATGACGTTCCGTCAAGCGCGCCCTTTGAGCCAACGTAAAGAAGAAACAGCACCGAGCTGATGTAGAGCATATACACCATGGGGCGAAAGATTCCGAACACGAAAATTTCATTTCTTTTTGCCCGTGACAGCTTTTCGTTTTTCTCGGTAAACTCCTGTTCCTTGCGCTCTTCTTTGTTGAATATCTGCGTTATTTTCATTCCCGAAAGGTTTTCCGAGAGGAAAATGTTAATTCCCGTAGTTCCGTCCTTTACCTTGCGGTAAGCCGCACGGGAAAACTTCCTGAATATAACCGTAAAAAGAATTATGAACGGAACGAAGGAAAGGACCATAAGAGTCAACTCATAGTTAAGAAGAAGCATTGCCACAAGAACACCGAGAATTACGAAAACGTTTTTCATAAGATTGGGTATGATGTTCGTGAAAACTATTGATATTGAGTTGGTGTCGTTGGCAACTCTCGTTACGTACGTTCCGACAGGGGTATTATTAAGCTGAGAATGGGAAAGCTTTTCAATATGAGAAAATACGTCATATCTTATTTCGGTAAGTATTTTCTGTCCTACCTTTTGCAAAAGAATTGCCTGAAAATACGTGCAGGCAACGGATACGATAAGTATGCCGGCGTAAACGGCGACAAGCCGCAAAAGCTCGGACATTTCAAATTTTTCCTTTAAAATTCCCTGCAAATTTCCTATAAGAAGAGGAGAGATAATATCGTAGGATATTGAGAAGAGCATAAGAAGTCCGACTATAATAAAACTTCCCTTATGAGGCTTGACGTAGTGAAAAAGACGGCGGATTATCTCCCGGTCCTTCAAATTGCGTTCAAAGCCGATAGCTTCTTTTTTATCCTTCATAAAGATGTAAGCCAGGGTGAATATAATGGAAAACGTGCCTATTATACCACCGGCTATCAAAAGCGGATAATATTTCATATATTTTTCTATGCGTCCTTTTCCTCGTCAAGCTTTTGAAGCTCAACCATTTTCCTGTATTCTTCACACGAGGAATAAAGCTCTTCGTGCGCTCCGACAGCCAGGATTTTACCGTCTTCTATAAAGATTATCTTATCCATTTTTTCAACGGTGGATATTCTGTGAGCTATAAGAATCGTTGTTTTTCCAATACGCTCACGGCTTAAATTTTCTATTATCGCCTTTTCGGTCTTGGTATCAACCGCTGAAACCGAGTCGTCAAGTATTAGAATAGGAGCATCCTTCATAAGAGCTCTCGCTATCGAGATTCTTTGCTTCTGTCCGCCGGAAACCGTAACTCCTCGCTCACCGAGCATAGTTTCATAGCCGTCCTGAAATTCCGATATATTTTCGTGAACGTCGGAAAGCTTTGCTACACGTTCAATTTCTCCGCTGTCAAAGTCATCGCCCGAAAAAGCGATGTTATTCTTAATCGTGTCGCTGAAAAGGAAATTATCCTGGGGAACGTAGGCTGAAAATTTCCTTACGGTTTTTATCGGAATAGTATTCACGTCGTATCCGTCGATAAATAAAGTTCCGTCGGGAACGTTATATGTTCTCAAAATCAGGTCGACGAGCGTGGTTTTGCCCGAGCCCGTTTTACCTATAATTCCGACGTTTTCGCCCGCATTTATTCTGAGGCTTACATTAACGAGCGAATCGTAATCAGCACCGGGATAGCGGAAGGTAAGACTGCGGAATTCTATATCGCCCCTGATTTCTTCAATATCTTCAACGCCGTCCTTATCCTTTACCTCGTTTTCCGTGTTGAGAAGACTTGAAACTCGTTTGAGCGACGCCTTTCCTCGAGAGGTCATATCTATAAGCTCGGACACCGCCATAATGGGCCATACGACAGAGGTGAAATAGCTCATAAACTTAATAAGACCGCCTGCGGTAAATCCGGGTGCGCCCGTATAAACGAGATATCCGCCGTAGCCTATAATTATGCAGATGACGGATTCAACGAAAAGCGTAACGAAAATATGCATAAGAGTTGAGGCTCTTGTATAGCTTACGTTTGCGTTTTCATTATCTTTGTTTATTTTTCTGAACGCTAAAAGCTCCTTGCCCTCTTTTACGAACGCCTTTATAACGGCTATTCCCGAAAAGCTCTCCTGCGCAAAATCCGAGAGCGCCGAATATGCCTCTTGACGCTTTTCCCATTTTTTCATCATATACTTTCCGATTATCGTTGCTATGATGAGAAGAAATACCATCGGTATAAGCGAAAGAAGCGTGAGAAACGGGCTCATGGCTATCATTTTGCCGATGGCAATAGCACCGAGCAAAAGCGCATCAAAAAGCATCAGAACGCCAAAACCGAAGCACTCCTGTATGGTTTCGAGGTCATTTGTGAAAAGCGACATAAGATCCCCGACCTTGTTTTCGTGATAAAACTGTTGAGGAAGGGTTTTACAGTGTGAAAACATTTTCCCTCTTATCTAGGTTTCCACCTTTATAGCAGAGCCGAAAAAGCAGATACGCCAGAGGAACCTTCCCGCTACAATAGCAAGTATAATTCCTATCATCGGGGCGCATATTTCTTCAAGCACGAAGTCGATAGTAAAAGGAACGGTAACTCCGTCTACCACAACCTCACCGTAGCTTGCGCCGTCTATAACGAGCTGATAAAGCTCCGGAATTTCAAGCTGGAAAAAGTCCACGACAAGAAGCGATAAAATCCCGAGCAAAAGCACCGGCCCGTATTTGATATAGTATTTATTGATGTGTTTTCCGAAAATCATTTTTTACCTCAGTCAGTTGGGGTTTTCTCTGTTAACAAAAGCGCGGCATACAAGCCGCGCTTTTCACTTTTTAAGTGTTTTAATTACTTCTGGAGAAGGTGGATTGCAAAGCCTGCAATTTCATCCTTGAAATAAACAAACTTGGGCTTTCCGCTCTTTTCGTCGTAGGTGATGCTGGATTCGTCAAACTCAAATCCGAGGCGCCTGAAATACGCCATAGCACGGTCAACGAAATTAGTTCTGATTGCGATGTGGCCGTGAACGCCGGGTCCGGGGCAGTTAAGGAATTCAAATGCCTCGCCTGCAAATATGGATTTAGAGGTTTCACGAAGAGGAAGACCGAACATGAGCTTGAAGAGCTTTGCCGCCTTTTCGCTTTCCTCTTTGTTCTCGTTATTTATACCCATGTGGATAAATTCAAGACCGAGCATAGTCTTAACTGCATTTCTGGTAAGCTCGGTTATCTCGTCCCAGCGCTTTTCCTTAACGAGCTCGTCCTTAACCATGAAAGAGCCGCCGCAAGCTACGATTTTGTTGAATTTAAGGTAATCAAGAAGGTTATTGGCGTTTATTCCGCCGGTGGGCATAAATTTAAGCTGACCGTAGGGAGCTGCCATTGCCTTAAGCATATTAAGACCGCCTGCCGCTTCTGCCGGGAAGAATTTAACGGTATCAAGACCGAGTTCAAGCGCAGCTTCAACGTCGGAGGGGTTAGAGCATCCGGGAAGCATGGGAACACCCTTGGAAAGACAGTAAGCAGTTACCTTGGGGTTAAGACCGGGAGATACGAGGAACTTTGAGCCGGCAGCGATAGCCGCATCAACCTGCTCGGTTGTAAGAACTGTTCCTGCGCCTACGAGCATATCGGGATATGCTTCGGTTATATTTTTGATAGCTTCTGCTGCGCAGCTGGTTCTGAACGTTATCTCTGCTGCGGGAAGTCCGCCGTCGATAAGCGCTTTTGCGAGAGGCACAGCATCGTCTGCATTTTCAATTTTGATTACAGGGATAAGACCTATCAAATAGAGCTGTTCAATCATTTCGTTTTTCATTTTTCGATCTCCTATATTTTAAATAAAACTACACTGATAAAATTTTACTATATATTTACCGCAATTAGAATTGCAAAACTTGCCTTGCAGATTGCAAAAATTGACCTTATTGCGCTATGCGCCTTTCCGACTTGACAAAAGGCGCTTTGGGGAATATAATAGAAGCGTATTCTAATAAATTAGAAAGGGTTGGCGATATGAGTGAAAAAAGGAAGATAGCGATACTGACTTCTGACAGATACCTGTATCAGAAGCTTGCGCTTGAGCTTTTCGAGGCAGGATTTGAAATAACGGAAAACTTAAGCCTTCAGGATACGCTTATCGTTGATTATGACATGAGGACAAGCCATCCCGAAGCCATAACTGTAGGATATAACGAAAAAGCCGACCTCGTTCTTCCTCTTACCATCGGCGCACTTACCGAAAAGCTAAAGAGCGATGAGAAAGCGACACTCTCTGTTTGCGATGAGGATCGCACGGTTGTCGTTTTCGGAAAAAAGGTGAAGCTGACGGAAATAGAATTTTCCCTCTTTTCCCTGCTCTATCGGGAAAAGTCGCTTGTCAGCAAGGAAAGAATACTTAAAGAAATATGGAAAGGCGAGGCAGACGGCGGTGTTGTCAACGTTTATATACACTATTTGCGTGAGAAGCTCGAAACTGACGGAAAGAAGCTTATTCTGTCATCAAGGCAGGGCGGATACCGTATAAACGAGCTTTATTTGTGAGGTAAACGAAATGACGGAAATTATTTCAGGCGCACTCGGCACGGGGGCGCACGGCGAGATTGCAGGTGAGATTGCAAAGCTTGTCGGTGAAAATAAAAAATGCATACTTATCGTTCCCGAGCAGGAAACGCTCGACGTGGAAAAGGAAATGAGCAAAAGTCTTCCCGACAGCTCACCCCTTTACTTTGAGGTTACTAACTTTACACGACTTGCAAACAGCGCAAAACGCGCTTTTGGCGCGCTCACCGAGCTTCACTCCGACCGTTCAAGGCGAGCACTTGTTATGTGGGACACAATAGCCGAGCTTGCGCCAATGCTTAAAGTTTTAAATCCAAAAGGCGCAATCAGCGCCGATATCGTCAATCAGGCAATTTCAGCCATAAAGGAAATGCAAACGCAGGGACATACCGCGCTCGATTTCCGCGCGACCTCGGAAAAGCTTTCAGCCGAGGACAAACGCCTTTCGGACAAGCTCGCCGACCTTTCCCTGATTTCTACGCTTTATGAAAAAACTCTTTACGAAAAATTTTCCGACGTCGGTGACGAGCTCTATACTTTTTTGAAACAGCTCGACGAAAATCCCAATTATCTTGTCGGTACTGCCGTATTTATCGAGGGCTTCACCTCGTTTACCGAAGCGCAGTATCAGGTAATAGGAAAGCTGATGAAAAGAACGGATTTAACGCTCGCCCTCGACCTTGCGAAAGAGGACTCCTCCGCCTTTGAATATACAGAAACGGGATTAACGAGAAAGCACATCGTTACGATAGGAGCAAAGCTCGGCGTTCCGGTAAAAGAAAAAAAGCTCGCTGGCAACAAAACGTCAAAGCGGCCTTTGCTTGCCGAGATTTCCGCAGCACTTTGGAAGAGCAACTATAAAATTGACAAGTCAAGTTTACAATTTTCGGATGATTTGAAGATATACGAAGCAAGAGATCCTTACGAGGAATGCGAGCAAATTGCCGCTTCTATACGCAAAAAAATTGACACGGGAGCGAGGTATTCCGACATTGCGCTAATCGCAAGGAACACTGATCTTTACGCGGGAATTCTTGATAACGCGCTTACAAAATGCACAATTCCCCACTTTATTTCAAAGCCGATAGCAAGCTCCGAGTTTGATGCTGTTAAGCTTATTTACGCTGCCATTGATGCGATATCATCTCACTATTCAAGGGATGCGGTTTTATCGTATATGAAATCGGGACTTCTTGATATACCCAGGGATGCGTGTGACGAATTTGAGCTTTATACGGAAACCTGGCAGCTTGAAGGGCGGCGCTTTACAGACGGCGAAATCTGGAATATGGACCCTGCGGGTTACACCACACGCCCTTCACCCGACAAGGAAGAAAAGTTACTCAAAATAAACTCTGTAAAAGAAAAGCTAATCTTGCCGCTTTCGCTTCTCGACGGAGAGCTGAAGGATTCCAAAACGGTTAAAGAATACGCTTTTGCCCTCGTTAAATTTCTGATTAACATTGGTATAGAGGACGGCATTTGTAAAAAATGCTTGGAGCTTTATGAAATCGGTGAAACAGAAAAAGCCGAGGAGGAGAGCCGCATCTTTAAGATTATAAGCGACGCGCTTGATGTCTTGGTTTCATCCGTTGGCGACTCCGCTTGCGATATAGATAGCTTCAAAAGCCGACTCTCTCTCGTTTTATCCGAGGCAAAGGTATCAAGAATCCCCTCTTACGCAGATCAGGTGCTTATAGGAAATGCCGATGTTTTACGCATGGGCAAAAAGAAGCACGTATATCTTTTCGGCGTCAATCAGGGAGAATTCCCAATGATTCCAAAGGACACCTCGTTTTTTAACGACGGTGACAAGATAAAGCTTTCAAAATTCGGAATAGCGCTCGAAGAAAACACCGAGTTTTGCTATTCAAAAGAGCTTTTATATTTCACACGCGCCTTTGCTTCCGCTACTGATAGCGTCACTATTTTTTACACGCTATCGGACTTATCGTACAAAGAGACGAGAAAATCCGACGTCATAACAAATATAGAAAAAATGACGGATAAGGCGATTATGCCTATAAAAATTTCCTCCCTTTCCATAAAGGAGCGACTGTATTCACCCGAAAATTCAATTTTCGAGCTTCGTGATACGGGTAGCGAAAAATTAAGGAACGCTCTTTTTGAGCTTGGCTTCTCCGAAGCTATAAGCGGCGCGGACATTCCCATTGCCAACGACTCTCTTTCTCTTTCAGAGGAAAGCGTTAAAGCTATGTATCCCGGAGATATTTATCTTTCACAAACGAGAATTGACAGCTTCGTTAACTGCCCTCTCTCTTATTTTCTCAAATATTCGCTCCGCCTTTCAGAAAACGAGGCTGTGTCATTTGACGCAAGAAATATCGGCTCGTTTATCCACTCGGTTTTCGAGAATTTCTTTGCGGAATTAAAAAAGAAAAACGTAAGGCCATCAGAGCTTTCCGAAAGTGACAAGTGGAATGTAACCGAAAGGGCGGCAAAAAATTACGTTAACTCCCTTGACGATTCGGGCAATTCGCCGGCGAGAACCAACGCGGTTATAAACCGACTCGCAGAATCCGCCTATCACGTTATAGAAAATCTTTGCGCGGAGCTTGAAGATTCAAAATTCACCCCGGAATTTTTCGAGCTTCCCATAAAGGACGGCATAGAGGGATTTCCCGAGGCGGCAAGCTTTACCGCCAAGGACGGAAGACGCATTAAGGTTATCGGAAACATCGACCGCGTTGACCTATATCGCAATGACGGCGCAATATTCGTCAAGGTTGTCGACTACAAAACGGGACAAAAGCAATTCTCCCCAAGCGACCTTGACGAAGGAAAGAATCTTCAAATGTTCCTTTATCTCAAATCAATCGTTGAGAGCCGTGACAAAAAGTTTCTTGCAAAGCTTGGCGCAGATGAAAACACGAAGCTTATTCCGGCAGGCGTGATTTATGTCAAATCCGACGTAGGCGACGTTAAAATCAGCTCACCGTATTATGCCGATGCCATTGACGCGGTTATGAAAAAGCAGAAGCGCGAAGGTATGGTGTTGGATACGGAAGAAAACCTTTCAGCTATGGGAAGCTATATCCCAATAAAATTCACCGCCTCGGGAGCGCCGACAAAGGCAAGCGAAAACCTCCTTTATTCCGAGGAGGGCTGGGGTAAGCTTATGGACAAGCTGAACTGTGCCGTGGTCCGAGTTTCGGAAGGAATGACAAGCGGCGCAATCTCCGCGCTGCCTATGAAAACCAAACGTTCTTCCCCCTGCGAATACTGCAAATTCAAACCGATTTGCAGAAACGCAAGCATTTGACACAATTCAGTGGAAAATAGCAGGATTTTCTTTGTTTATTACCAAAACGGGTGTCGAAAAAGCAAGCATTACGCATAAAAAATAAAGAGCAAACACGCTGAGATGCATATCCAAAAGCTTTTGACCTTTGGGTTCAGTTCAGCCTGCTTGCTCTTTTTAATTTTTATGGAATTTTCAAAAAATCAATACATTCCGTCCATACCGCCGGGCACCTGAGGTGCGGGCTTATCTTCCTTCTTGTCATATACTACGGATTCCGTTGTAAGAACGGTTGCCGCGATGGATGCCGCATTCTGAAGCGCGGAACGGGTTACCTTTTTATCAACAAATTCACAATTGGTTTTTGCGTTATTTCCATTCTTTTACAGAAGCTCCGACGTAAACGCCGAAGTCGTTTGATTCTTCAAGGATTTCAAGATAGATAAGAGCCGTCAATGGGTAGTCCTCAGAGCTCAGGGATTTGAAGCTTGCCTCAACGCTATCCTGATTCAAAAAGCACTTCAGGGGCATTGCCGTCAAGTAGGTGCGCAAGCTTTCATCGTAGTCCGCAAGATATGCCTCTATTGCATCAAAGAGATCCTCACGTAAAACGAGCTCGCGGTAGCTTGCGTAAACCGAATAATCCGGCTTCGTTATGCTGTTATAGTTATCTTTCGTTACGTTAAAGTCGGAGGAAAGCACACCGGAAAGCAACTCAGGCGTACGAATAAAATGCTTTAAGAGTTTTTGCGTTGAAGCGCCCTTAAGAGCTGCGGGCAATTCGCTGCGAAGCTCGTATTCGTACATTCCAAGAACGGACAAGTCACTTTTTTCAAATTCCTTTGCCGCAGCACCAATATAACTGCCGAGGCGATTTGATTCAAACTCAATTTCGCTGTAAATACTTGCAAGTGATGGGAATCTTTCCGCAGAATCCTTCTCGGCGAAGAGCGCTTCAACGCTGTCTTGGTTCAAGAAACGCTTTAAAATGATAACGTCCTCTTCATCTTTTTCGCTAAGCTCAAAAAAAGCTTTAACGTAAAGCTCCGCAGCAATCTTAAAATCTATTCTTGAAACAAGCTCCTTGTGGCTTGCAAAAGCGGAATAGTCAGCTCTTGGGATAAGGTCGTAGTTATTTTCCGTTATAAGCGGCATAGCGTGGAGCTCATCCTTGAGTGCCCCGATTTTCAAGAAATGCTCAAGCAATTTTATTGTAGGTGCTGTTGAAATTTCCGTTGGCAAGGTGGCATACAAATCATAATCATACGATTCGGGCTTGGTTAAATCAATTTTACCAATCTCTTTAACTATAGTCCCAACGTAAACACCAAAGTCGTTTGATTCCTCGGAAATTTCTTTATAAATACGTGCTGTGTTGGGATATTCCTCCGCAGTAAGCGTTGCTAAAGCTTGTCTGATTTCTTTTTGATTTAAGAAATGCTTAAACACAAATTCCTTGTAAGTGCCGTAATCGTTATCCTTTAGTTTCTTTGCGAAAAGCTCAACGGTCTCGGGCAAATCAAGTCTTTCAAGCAGAGAGCGATAGCTTGAATACACGAAAAAGTCAAGCTTATTGGCAAGATTATAATTTAAGAGGTCGATTTCCTCTGCCAGAAGCTTTTCCTCAAGTTCCGGGATATTAAGCACGTGCGAAAGCAATGCTTCTGTGTCAAGTGCAGCAATTTCCGAGGGGAGTTGCCCCTTTAAATTATAGTCGTAATTTTCAGCCGCACCGCCGCACGCAGCAAAAGACACAAGAATAAGCACGAGAACGAAAAATGTTAATACGCATCTTAGTTTTTTCATAAAATCACCAAAAAAACAAACGTGAAATACAGAATTAAAATCATCTTTAAAGTTGTGGAAAACGAAATGTGCTTATGCACATTATGTGAAATCCGCCAATCGTTTTATTAAACATGCTCCCCGAAAATTCGGGGAGCATTTCAAATTCACGCAGTGAATATTTCAAGACTGTAGGTCATTTCAAAAATTCGCATAGAGGATTCTTGAAATGATTTAAGCAATTTCGCTTAAATCAATACATTCCGTCCATGCCGCCGGGAACCTGGGGCGCAGGCTTATCTTCCTTCTTGTCATATACTACGGATTCGGTGGTAAGAACAGTTGCCGCAATAGAAGCCGCATTCTGAAGAGCAGAGCGTGTTACCTTTGCGGGATCAACGATACCCTTTTCCATCATATCGACAAAGGTT
>JAZORS010000174.1:0-2341 GCA_045656725.1 Eubacteriales bacterium
CCCGCAAATCCCAAAATGGAAAACAGAGATAGGTTTGTTCTTTCAAAAGGACATACCGCACCTGCGCTTTACGCAACTCTTGCGGAACGCGGGTTTTTCCCGAAGGAAGAGCTTAAAACCCTGCGTAAAATAGATTCCCGACTTCAAGGGCATCCCGATATGAAGGGAACGCCCGGTGTTGATATGACAACCGGATCTCTCGGTCTTGGAATATCCGCTGCCTGCGGAATGGCGCTTTCCGCCAAGGTATACGGCAAGGATTACAGAGTTTATACCATCATAGGTGACGGAGAAAGTGAAGAAGGTCAGGTTTGGGAGGCAGCAATGTTTGCCGCTCACTATAAGCTTGACAATCTCGTTGCTATCGTTGACTGGAACGGACTTCAGATAGACGGACCCGTTAAAGAAGTAATGAATCCCACTCCTCACGACGAAAAGTTCCGCGCTTTCGGCTGGAAGGTTATCAGCATTGACGCGCACAATTTCGATGAGATTGAGGCGGCATTTGAAGAATGCAGAAAAACCAAAGGTCAGCCCGTTGCGATCATCGCAAAGAGCGTAAAGGGCAAGGGCGTTTCCTATATGGAGAACGCTTGCGAGTGGCACGGTCAGGCACCTAAGGAAGATCTTTATAAGGTTGCTATCTCCGACCTTGAAAAAATTGCGGAAGCTCTCAACGGTTGAGGCTAGAAAGGATTTAGACATGGCAGATAAAAAAGCAACAAGAGAAAGCTACGGTCAGGCGCTTGCCACCCTTGGCGAAAAATACGATTTCTTAGTACTCGATGCAGACCTTGCCGCTGCTACGAAAACAGGTACATTCAAAAAGAAATACCCCGAAAGATTCTTTGACTGCGGAATAGCAGAGGGCAATATGATGAGCGTTGCCGCAGGTATCGCAACTACCGGCAAAACGGTTTTCGCTTCCTCGTTTGCAATGTTCGCGGCAGGAAGAGCGTTTGAGCAGGTCAGAAACTCAATCGGTTATCCCCACCTTAACGTAAAAATCGGAGCAACTCACGCGGGTATCACCGTAGGTGAGGACGGAGCAACTCATCAGTGCTGTGAGGATATTGCTCTTATGAGAACTATTCCAGGTATGACTATTATAAACCCCGCAGATGCAACGGAAGCGTTTGCCGCAGTGGAGGCAGCTATCAATATGGAAGGCCCCGTTTACCTTCGCTTTGGAAGATACGCTGTGCCGGATATCTCAAAAGAGGTAGTGCCGGATTATAAATTCGAGATCGGACGCGGTGTTGTGTATAAAGAGGGTAGCGACGTAACGCTTCTTGCAACAGGATGCATGGTTCACCTTGCTCTTGAAGCCGCAGAAATCCTCGCGGGCGAGGGAATTTCCGCCGAGGTTATTGATATACATACGATAAAGCCCATAGATTCCGAGCTTATAATTAAGAGCGCGAAGAAAACGGGCGCTGTCGTAACGGCAGAGGAGCATAACGTAATAGGCGGCTTTGGTGCGGCGGTATGCGAGCTTCTTTGCGAGGAGTGTCCTGTACCTGTAATCCGTGTCGGAGTTAACGATAGCTACGGCAAAAGCGGAAAGGTTCCCGAGCTTCTTGAAATGTACGGCCTCACAAGTGCGAAAATCGCAGAAAGCGCACGTTTGGCAATCAGCAAAAAGTAAAATAAACAGTGTAAAGGGACAGAGTGCTGAAAACGCGCTCCGTCCTTTTTCTTTAATCGGCAAACAAGAGAAGCTCTGCTTATTTTTGCGCGCGTACGCAAAGGAATAAAAAAATAATAAAATTACAGAAAAGGTGTTTACAAATCCGGAAAAATAATGTAAAATAAAATAGATAAATAATATGTGGGGTTAAGGTGTATGAAACGTGTCTTAATAAAGCTTTCCGGCGAAGCGCTGATGAACGGCAAAAAAGAAATTTACGATTCCGAGTTTGTTGACCGTGTTGCCGAATCTGTCAAAACCGTAACGGATATGGGCTACGAGATAGCTCTCGTGCTCGGCGCAGGCAATATCTGGCGAGGAAGACAGGGCGGTGAGATGGATCGCACCGAGGCGGACAGAATGGGTATGCTGGCAACGGTTATCAATTCGATTTGTCTTAAAGATGCTCTTGTAAGAGCGGGCGTTGATGCCAGGGTTATGACGGCAACTCCGATGTTTCCGATGGCGGAGAATTATTCAGCCGACGTGGCAAAAAGATATCTTTCCGAGGGGAAGGTAGTTATCTTCGGCGGCGGACTTGGCGTTCCTTTTCTTTCAACGGACACCACGGGTGCGGTAAGAGCCAAGGAAATTGCGGCAGACGCGATGTTTATGGCTAAAAATATTGATTACATATATACGGATGACCCG
>JAZORS010000175.1:0-5370 GCA_045656725.1 Eubacteriales bacterium
CAAAAAATAAAAATCCCAAGAAGTGTGACAGTCCTTGGCAATAATGCTTTTGCGTACTGTTCCTCGCTTGAAAAAATTAAGCTTCCAAGGAAGCTTCAAATAATAGGCGATAATGCCTTCTATTCGGCAAGCGCCCTTAAAAAAATCAATATCCCCTCATCACTGGGTTATATTGGAGGCAGGGCTTTTTATAACTGCACGTCTCTTGAAAAAATTGATTTATCTGATGTTTCTTCAATAGGAAGCTATGCTTTTGCTTACTGTAAAAGCTTGACGGAAGCAAAGCTTTCGTCGATTCACTATTATCTTCCCGACGGAGTTTTTTCTAACTGCGAGGGGCTCTTATCGGTTGTGCTTAATTCTGATATAGAACGAATAGGCGAGTCTGCCTTCCTTAATTGCATCTCTCTTGAAAAAATAAAAATTCCGGAAAAATGTAAGCATATAGATGAAGCCGCCTTCGGTGCGTGTACGGCGCTTTCCGAAATAAAGTGGGGCGCATCACTTGAAAAAATAAGTGAAAAGGCGTTCTATTACTGTACCTCGCTCGAAAGAATCTGCCTTCCCGGTACGGTTGCCGTGCTCGGAAACAACGTTTTCGGAGAATGTCTTGGACTTCTTTCTGCTGAAATACCCGATTCCACAAAAAAAATCGGCGAGGACCTCTTTGACGGATGCGATTCGCTCGGAACTGTAAAGCTTCCTGCCCACATTACGGAAATTCCCGTAGGAATGTTTGCCTTCTGCGGAAATCTAAAAACCGTCATAATTCCGGAGGGCGTTTATAAAATAGGATTAGAGGCATTTTATTCTTGTCTTTCTCTTGAAACGCTGATTTTGCCGAAAAGCGTTGTTCATATAGGAAAAGACGCCTTTGGCGATTGCCCCAAACTTTCAAAAGTGGATTATGACGGGGATTCAGTTGATTTCGATGCCATTCGCATAGAACGCGGAAATGAATCTTTGATAGTTGCTTATCGCGGAGGCAGATGATGTTCAAAATAGAAATCGCTAAAATCAAAATACAAATTGATAATAAATACGATGTGCTTCCGGAAATTTCAAAGGATTATTTTACCGACGGGGATGTTGATTTTTCCGTTTCAGTAAGCAATGAAGAAATAGAAAGAGAAAAAACAGGACTTCTGGGAGATTTCCCCCCGGGTGAGCTGGAAAGCGTTGCCGTTTACCGAAAGATTGCGGAGCGGCTCTCTGATTATTCCGCCTTTGTTTTTCACGGTGCGACGGTCGTTTTGGATGGCGAAGCATACGTTTTTACAGCGAAAAGCGGAACGGGAAAAACGACTCACATTAATCTTTGGCGAAAAAAATTTGGTGATAAAGTAAAAATTCTCAACGGTGATAAACCGGTTATACGGGTTATTGACGGCGTGCCGTATGCTGCCGGAACTCCTTGGCGCGGAAAAGAGGGCTACGGAGAACCGGGGCTTTACCGGCTTCGGGGAGTTGCGATTCTTGAAAGAGCAAAGGAAAACTCTGCGCAGGCCATTACCCCGGGCGATGCGCTGGTCACCTTGGTTTCGCAGGCATATATCCCCAAAACAAACGCGCTTTCTGCAAAGAAAACGCTGATTGCACTTTCTTCCGTTATAGAATTTGTTCCGGCAATACGCCTCAGATGCAATATGGAAGAAGATGCTGCGGAAGTGGCGTATTCTGCATTAAATAATGTGCAGTGTAAAGCATAATAAGCAAAATACAGCGGATTTTCCGCTAAGATTTAGGAAAGGCGCTCCAGGTATGGAGAGGAGGTTAACTAAATGGCTGAAGAAATTATTGAAACAAAGGGCAGAGAAATAAGTTTCTCTGTTCTTCTCAAGGTGCTGAAAAAATACTGTGCGGTTATCCTTATCGCAACTCTTGTTTTAGGGTTGCTTGCGGGAGCTTATTCGGCATTCTTCCAGAAAACCAGATATACTGCAAAATCTGAATTTCTTGTGAAGAATATAATTCCGACGGCGGGCTATATCAATTCGCAAATGATTGAAGCGGCGGCATATATTGCATCTACCTGCGTTGAGGTATCCACTAAGGATATTCTCGCCAAAAAGGCTGTTGAGGTGCACGAGCTTGATAAATATTTTCAATGTCCTGAATCAGATGCGATAAGATACGTTATGAGTATGATAAGCGCATCAAAATCGGATGTAGATTCAAGTATTTTTTCAATAACGGTCAGCTCGCTTTACGCGGATCATACTTATCGAGTAATGCTTGCTGTGCAGGACGTTATGCCTGATGTTGTTAAAGCTGTTACCACGGCTGATGAAAATTCCATAAGTGCCCCTTCGTTATCCTTGGTGACCTCTGTTGAAACAGAAAAAGACATAAAAGTTATAACGCCATCTATCAGAAAAATGGTGGTATTTGGCGCTGCTATAGGTGCCGCTATCAGCTATATTGTGATGCTTATTATTTATATCAACGATAAAAAGGTTTATGATGTAGACAGTATTCAGTCAACATTCGATACTCCGATTATCGGAACGATTCCGCAGTGGATTTCAAAGAGCGATGCGGAAATGCAAAAGTTCTCCAGAAAGAAGCTGTTGGCCCGCGATATATCAAAAACAGGCAGACGCTATGACGATAAACTTATAAGCAAAACAACTCCTTTTGCTATTACCGAATCTTTCAAGCAGCTCAGAACCAACCTTTCTTATTCGATTGCAGCGGAAAAGTGCCCTGTCTTTGCTGTGACCAGTGATTTCTCCGGTGCGGGAAAGAGCGTTATATCCTCGAACCTTGCCGTATCCTTTGCAATGCTCGGTAAAAAGACTCTTCTTGTCGAAGGTGATATGAGATGCCCTGATTTAAAGCACGTTTTCTCAACTGTTTCAAAGGCAGGACTTTCCGAACTTCTTTCAGGAAATGCCGATATGTGCGATGACGTTGCGGTGAAATTCGTAGATAATAATCTTTCCGTTATCTTCTCCGGAAGAATTCCGCCCAACCCCTCCGAGCTTCTCGGCAGCAATAAAATGCATTCGCTTATTGAAGAGTGGAAGAAAGATTTTGACGTTGTTATCATAGACCTTCCTCCCGTATCAGAAGTTGCTGACGCCAACGTTATTGCAAGCTTTGTTAACGGATACGTTCTTGTTGCAAGATGCGGACAGTCTGATAAGGCAGCTCTTGCCGCTTCAATAAGCTCCATCAAAAGAGTTCACGGCAATATTTGCGGATTCGTTGTTAACGACATAAATATCAAAATCGGCCGATACGGCAACAAATACAACAAATACAACAAATATTCGAGATACGCAACAGCCGCATCTGTTAATGAACAGTAAGCAGTTTATGGAAGCGCGCTCACGCGCGCTTCTTGAAAGCGTAAAAAAAGAGGGTGTCGGACGTTTGTCCGAGAAAACCCTTCATAAAACTATAAAGTATTATATAGAGCCGAATGAATCTTTCCACGAGGTAAAGATTCTCGGCTCTATTGCTGATATATCCAACAGTGACGGAATATTTGAGATTCAAACTCGCGCCACGTATAAGCTCATTCCGAAAATACGAAAATTTCTCGGAGAAAAATATTGCGTAACATTGGTTTTGCCGCTTGCGGCTAAAAAGACAATATCATGGGTAGACAGAGCGAGCGGTGAAATATCTCCGCCAAGAAAAAGTCCGAAATCGGCAAATATTTTTGATGCGCTTTACGAAATATCCGCTATGTCCGAATTTGTTAAAAATCCGCGTTTTCGGGTGAAGCTTATCTTTATTGATGCAACTGAATTCCGTTATACAGGAAAATACGGCAAAAGGTGGGGAACAGAAAGAATAGAGCTTATTGCCAACTCTATTATTTCCGAATATGACATCAGCGGAGTTTTGGATATCATGAATAATATTCAGCTCCCCGAAACAGAATTCACCGCAAAGGAATTCGGAAAATTGACCAAAAGGGATAAAAGGCGGACCTATTACATATTAAAGCTGCTTGAATCGCTTGAAATAATAGAATCCGTCGGCAAGGTTAAAAACGCTATTATTTACAGAAAAATCGCGAAGCAAATATAAAAGGCGCGGGGGAGATACAACTTGTATTCGAGAGTTTACGTTGAAATACTGAATATTTGCAATAAAAACTGCTCTTTTTGTCACGGAACGAAAAGAGAGCCGAAAATTATGAGCTTTGAAGAATTTTCCCATATTGTAAATGAGCTTGTAGGTGTTACGAAATATATATATTTTCACCTTATGGGTGAGCCGCTTTGCCATCCGGAGCTGCCGAAATTTATAGAATATGCAAGCTCTCTTGGCTTTAAGTGCGCAGTAACAACCAACGGAACGCTTCTTGATAAACACGGCGAAGAACTAATCAAATCCGGAATTTATAAGGTGAATATTTCCGTTCATAGCTTTGAGGGTGAAGAAAGATCGGAAAAAGAAAAATACCTTTCATCCTGCCTTGGTTTTGCGGATAAAGCATCGTCCTCAAAAATTCTTACAATACTTCGGCTTTGGAACAGCGAGAGGGATAAAGGGCATAACAGGGAAATAATTGAAAGCATAAAAGCGTATTTTTCGGACGGAGAATGGATAGAGGGCGGACGTGGAATAAGAGTAAGAGATAAGCTTCATATAGAATATGGGGAGCGCTTTGTCTGGCCGGATATTCAAGCTCCAATAATAGACGACAAGGCGTTCTGCTACGGCCTTTCAGACCATTTCGGCATACTTGCCGACGGAAGCGTTGTTCCTTGTTGCCTTGACAGCGACGGAGTAATAACTCTCGGAAACGTGCACAAAACGCCTCTTTCTGAAATTTTATCCGGCGAGAGGGCGGTAAATATCAGCGAATCCTTTAAGAAATGCGAGGCAAAAGAGGAGCTTTGCAAAAAATGCTCTTACGCCAGAAGATTCAAGATTAAATAAAAAAGCACTTATGATAAACGGTAAAAATCGTCTGTCATAAGTGCTTTTGTGTTGCTTTCCCAAGGGTAATTAGGTGAAGTTTTCGTTCGCGCGAAAGTGAAGTTGCTCCGCGCCCCCCCAAAAACCCGCCTTGCGCGTTTCGAGGAACCACGTGCGCAGTGAAGTTCGTGCAAAGTTGCTTTGCAATTTTTATGCACTGAGTGAAGTTAAGTTTGCCCACTTTGCCGAAGGCAAAACTTCACTATCCGCAGGATAACTTAACTTACGCAGTAAACTTCACTTGCCCCTTAGGGCAAACTTAGTTAGTGGGCGCGTTTGCTTTTGAAAAATATTAATGCGTTTTCGGACGCGCCCACTAATGAATCGCCCTTTTTTCTATTGACAAGAGTCGGAAAATATTATAAAATTATTATATACTTGAAATTTGGAGAGATTTATGCTTGATACTCTGATTTTTGACCTTGACGG
>JAZORS010000176.1:0-6326 GCA_045656725.1 Eubacteriales bacterium
CCACCTATCCCAACTCCTTGGCTCCCAGAACGACATGGCTACGATCCGACTTCGGTAAGCTTAGTCAACCGCGCGCTCTATCATAGCATATATATTTTTTCTGTGGCGCGGCTCAATTTTTCTATGCCCCGTGAAAGAACAGCCATATTCCTGCATACTTTATCTCCAAATATTTATTCCTGTTACAGTTTACTACTTTATTCGTGTTTAGTCAACAGTTTAGGAAAAATACGGATGAAAAGCTCTTTAAAAACAATATTTTAACAAAAACTGTTGACTTTTTGAAAGCTTTATGATATAATCATGCCCAGTGACGTTATGGGAATGCTCCCATTGACGATTTTTTTTGGAGGAAAATATGGACGACGGCGACGCGGACAATTGTCAGTATTGTTACCGTATGAATATATTGTTTTTATGGCTTAACCGTGCTTGAAAAAAGGACGGCTAGGCCTTTTTTGTCTTTTTTCACTCCCAAACAAAACGCAATTTTTGTGCATAATGAAAGGAAACTTACAACAAAAATCATGGAAACTCCTCAAATAACACAGCTGATTATAATAAGCTTTTGCGTTATTATGTCAGCTATCTTTTCCGCAACCGAAACCGCTTTTTATTCTCTTAATAAAATAAGGATAAAGAATCTCGCTGAGGACGGAAACAAAAAAGCCGCACTCGTTTTAAAGATGACGGATAAATACGATTCTCTTCTTTCCGCCATTCTTATCGGAAACAATATCGTTAATATTCTTGCGTCATCTCTTGCGACGATATTCTTTACAGTCATTCTCATGCAAAGCACCGGAAGCGACGAATTCGGAGCAACTCTTTCAACCATCGTTATGACGGCAGTTATTCTCATTTTCGGTGAGATTTCCCCCAAGACGATAGCGAAGCGCTCGCCTGAAAGGTTCGCAATGTTTTTAGCTCCGTTTATCAACATACTGATGTACGTGTTCTTCCCTCTTACCTTCTTATTTCAGTGCTGGCAGAACCTTTTATCCAAGATATTCAAGACTGGTGATAACGTCGGCATGACCGAAGAAGAGCTTATCTCAATTATTGAAGAGGCCGAAGAGGACGGTGACTTTGACAAAGAGGAAAGCAATCTGATTAAGAGCGCTATTGAATTCGGCGACCTTGAGGTTGTCGATATATTCACCCCGAGAAGAGATATCACGGCAGTTCCCGTCAGCGCGACGAAGGACGAGATTGCAAAATGCTTCTCCGATTCGGGATATTCACGCCTTCCGATATATGACGAGGATATTGATAATATTAAAGGTATTCTTTATTACAAGGACTTTTACACGACGGCGTACAAGACCAGTATTCCCGTACACGAGATTATTAAGCCCGTTATTTACGTTGCAAAATCCCAACCGATAAATGATCTTCTTAAAGAGCTTCAGGAAAAGCAGCTTCACCTTGCCGTCGTTATGGACGAATTCGGCTCAACTGCGGGTATTGTTACTCTTGAAGACATACTTGAAGAAATAGTTGGAGAAATCTGGGATGAGCACGACGAGAAAATAGAGGAAATAAAGCAAGTCGATGAACGCGAATACATAGTTCTCGGTAAGGCAAATCTCTCAAAGGTGCTTGATACCTTCGACATTGACGACGAAAATGAAGCGCAGACGGTTAACGGCTGGGCCATGGCGGCACTCGGCAAGATCCCTGAGGTTGGCGACGTCTTTGAAGCAGACGGACTTTCCGCGGAGATACTCGCGATGGACGACAAGCGCGTAGATAAAATACGCATCGTTGACATCAGAGCGGACGAGGAAGACGCCGAAAAATAAAGTGCGAAAGCAGCAAGGCATTCGTCCATAAAAACATTAAAAGAGGTGCTGTTTAGTATGATTTATCCGTTAAGGACATCACGCTAAACAGCACCTCTTTATCTTTTTTGACATTCTCTTTGTTGGAATAACGGTACGTTTTCACGAAGAGAAAAAACGTATCAACTGCCAACCACAATGTTAATTAAAACTTTTCTCTTATCCTTGGAACTCGGTCCACATAGCAGCGTATGCAAAGCTTGCGTTATTAATACCGATTATAACCCCTTGCCATTGTACCCGTGAGCCGCGATATACAACTCTGTCGATGGAAGCGCACATAAAAAACGCGTTTTTCTCAATCTCTAAGATAGATCTCGGCAGGGTTATACTTTTTATGTTCTGATAATTTATAAACGTTATTGCGCTGATTTTTTGTGTGCCATCAGGTATTACCAAATGCTCCGATACTTTTCCGTTGATTACGAGCCGTTCGGCATAGTAAAGAGGATTTGAGGTTCCGCTGTTATCAACGTAAAAGTGAGTTTCGCACCACTCACGCAAATCGACTATATAAACGCTCTTGAGCGACTTGCACTCATAGAACGAAAGTCCGCCAATAAATTCAAGCCCCCTACCGAAGCTTATCGATTCAAGAGAGGAACAAAAACTGAAAGCTGACATTCCAATAGACACAATTCCGTCCTCAAGGGTAACGGTTTTAAGATTCTCACACTCGGAAAAAGCGGAAATACCTATTTCCGTAACACCTTCTTTCACCTTTACCGAGTAAATGTCGTCAAATTTATAGAAAGCATAATCCGCTATCTTCTCTATACCGCTTATGACAAGATCGCTTGTTTTCTTTCCATCCACATAAAAGGTTTTTGCAAAATAAAGAGGATTTGACAACGGATTTTCAAACTCTACCGTGCAAAAGGATTGCAAATCGGGAACGTATACCTCGGAAATTGCTTCACAGGAAAGAAATGCATCTTGCCCGATTTTTTTGAGATTTTTACCCAAGCTTACGGTTTTAAGAGCTGTGCATCTTGCGAACGCATTTGAATCCATCTCGGTCAGCGCCTCCGGCAGAGTTACGCTTTCAAGCGACGAACAGTCGGAAAATGCGTAAAAGCCGATAAATTCAACCGCCTCAGGCAAATTGATCTCAGAGAGAAGATAGCAATTATCAAATGCATAATCGTCTATTTTTTTAATGCTGTCAGGCAAAGATATGCTCACAAGCTTCTCCGCATTGTAAAAAGCAGAATTTCCCACGCCAACGACGGGAATGCCGTCAATTTCCGAGGGAACGGTCACCGTTTCCGGCTCGCCAACGAAGCCGGCAACAACATAAGCTTTGCCGCCTTCGGCATCCTCATAGAGAAGTCCGTCCTTTTCGTAATATTCTTTTTTTCCGAACTCTATCCCGCATGCGCTAAAAAGCAAAAGCGCAAAAACGACGGTGAAAATTGCTATAATTTTTTTATTCGTCTTCATTGTTTAAAGTCCCATATATTTTATACCCATATTATAGCATCAAGATTTTTTCTTGTCAACAGTGCGTTTTTTATCGTAAACGAATTGTTTTACCGCTTTGGCGGTAAATAAGAGGAAAAGAAAGACACAGGAAGCGAACAAAAACTTAATGAAGAGCCAATAAGCGCCCGTTGCGCTACCCGAATACGGCAAGAGAATATCTGCGACAGCCACAGCAGAAAAAGAGAAAGTGAAAGATAAAATAACGAGCGGAATCAGCTTTATCTTAAAGGGAATTTTCTTTTTTAATCGGGCATAGGAAAGAATGAAATTAAAGGCCTCCATTATTACGATTACAAGGCCGTAACCAAGTATCCCGAGGTTTGGAATCAGAAAAACAATCAGGACTATGGAAAGCACGGAATCGCTGATATTCACCCACATTGAATAAACGTGCTCCCCTATACCCTTTAAGATTGAATCTGTTACGTGGTCAAGATACATAATGGGGATAACGGGCGCAAGAGTTAAAATATATCTGCCTGCCTCGTATGAAGAAAAAAGAACGTAACCAAGCTCCTCCGAAAAGAAGGCTAGCGCCACCGCTATCGGAACTGAATAAAGGACAACCGTACCGAGAATCTCCTCCGTTATCCTGCGCATTTTAGTTCTGTCGCCCCGCCCTTCTATTTCGGCAAACTCCGGAACAAGAAGCGATGCAAAGCTCGACAGGGGTGTCATCGGGTAAAGAATAACGGGAAGAGCCATCCCGTGTAAAAGTCCGTAGGAAGAAAGTGCTTCGGCGGTATTATCACCGCGCGAACGCAGACATTCGGGAATAAGGACATGTTCAAGCGTCAAGAGTGCCGACCTTATGTAAGCGGAAATCGCAAGAGGTAATGCCATCTTCGATACCGCCGAAAAATGCCCCTTGCCGTTTTTTTCTTTGCAACGCTTTTCAAGAAGAAATAGAATAAGCGAAAAAACAAAGGCAAAAAGCTCCGAAATAACAGAGCCGAGGCAAAGCGCCGCTGTGACATACTCAACACCCGTGTCAATAAATTTCACGGCCAGTGTAAGCGACAGCATCATTTTCAGCATTTGGGAGCTCACGCCGACAAAAGAGGAACGCTTTACCCGCCTTGCGCCTATAAAATAACCGGAAAGCACAGCAGAAAGCGCTATCGGAACAAGTGAAAACGAAAGAATACGTAAAGAAAGCGCTGCTCTTGCATCGGAAAGCACGTGATGCGCAAAATATTCCGCGCCAAAGCAAAGAACAAGGCTTGCCGTGCCGGAAAAGACGAGCGCATAAAAAACAGCGCTTTTCACAATTCCCGATATTTCTTTTTCTCTTCCCTCACCAATAGCTCCCGCCACAAGCCGCGTTACCGTAAGGGTAACTCCCGCGCTGGCAAAGGTTACCGCGAAGGAATACAGCGATCCTATAAGCGTATACAGACCAATAGCCTCCGCGCCCACGCGCTTTCCGAGCGCCGAGGAAAAGAAAAGCTGAGCGCTCCTTACCGCGAGCGCGGAAAGTGTCAACAATATTCCGTTATAAAAAAAGCGTTTTCTGTTCGTCATTATTCTAATCTCCTACTTTAAATTTATATGTTAAGAGAAAACGAAATAAAACGAAAGAAACGCAAAAAGAGGCGCTGTGCTTTAAACACAACGCCTCTTTTATTACAGGGTAAACCGGTAATCAGCCCTTATTTACCATCTTTTCGATTTCAGCCGCGAAGTCCTCTTCCTTCTTCTGGATGCCCTCGCCCTTATCAAAGCGAACGTATCCGAGAATCTTGATAGAACCGCCAAGCTCCTTAGCAACGGATGCTACGTACTTAGCAACGGTCATTGAATCGTCTTTAATGTAAAGCTGATCTACAAGACAGTTAGTTTCATAGAACTTGCCAACCTTACCCTCAACGATCTTTTGAAGAACCTGCTCGGGCTTGTTAGCCATCTTGGGATCCTGCTTCATCTGAGCTACGAGAATTGCCTTCTCCTCTTCAAGAACAGAAGCGGGAACGCTCTCGCGGTCAAGGAAACGAACAGGCATTGCCGCAGTTTGAAGCGCAACGTTCTTCGCGCACTCCTTGAACTGCTCGTTTGCTGCAAGATCGGTTTCAAATTTAACGATAACACCGGAAGCTCCAAGGCCGTGAACGTAAGTAGAAACTGTACCCTCTACAACCTCGAAACGACGGATGGAAAGCTTCTCACCGATGGTGTATATCTTCTCGGTAAGAGCTTCGGAAACAGTGCCGCCGGAAACGAACGAGGATGCAAGAAGCTCCTCAACGTTAGCGGGTCTATTCTTAATAATGGTTTTAAGAACGTCCTTTACAAACTCCTGGAAGATTGCGTTCTTTGCAACGAAGTCGGTTTCGGAGTTAACCTCAACGATAGCCGTTACGTTGCCTTCGGTCATGATGTCAACAAGACCCTCAGCTGCAATTCTGGATGCCTTCTTTGCGGTTGCAGCCATACCCTTCTCACGAAGGTACTTAACTGCTGCTTCAAAATCGCCGTTAGCGTTTTCAAGAGCTGCCTTACAGTCCATCATACCGCAACCGGTCTGTTTTCTGAGCTCTGCTACGTCTTTAGCTGTAAATGCCATTTTAATTTACTCCCTTCAATTATTCTTCGTCGGAAGCTGCTTCAACAGCTTCTTCAGCTACTGCTTCCTCAGCGGGCTCTTCCTGAACGCCGCCGTGTGCCTCTATAACTGCATCTGCAAGCGCGCCTGCAATGAGCTTGATAGCGCGGATTGCGTCATCGTTACCGGGAATGATGTAGTCTGCATCGTCGGGATCACAGTTGGTGTCAACGATAGCAACAACGGGAATACCGAGCTTCTTTGCTACAAGAACTGCGATTTTTTCCTTGCGGGTGTCTACAATGAACACTGCGGAGGGAAGTCTGTCCATATCCTTGATACCGCCGTAGGACTTTTCAAGCTCCTGCATTTCCTTAACGAGCTTTGCAACCTCTTTCTTGGGAAGAAGGTCAAACGTGCCGTCTACCTGCATCTTTTCAAGCTCTTTAAGACGT
>JAZORS010000177.1:0-2618 GCA_045656725.1 Eubacteriales bacterium
GTATGTTCTTAACAGATATGTTTATTACGGAAACGACAACGATGAGGTCGATGAAATTGCCGCCCGACTTCTTTCGGATTTTGCGGATGCTTGCACGTCCTTCAACGGCAAATGCGGGTATCGTTTCCCTGCAGGAGTCAGCACCTTCGGCAGACAGCTTGAATGGTCCCCGAAAAGGTTGGCTTCTCCTCACGGCAGAAAGCAGGGGGAGATCTTGGCGGCAAACGCTTCACCGACGCCAAACACCGACAAAGAGGGAGCAACGGCGATCATCCGTTCCTACTGCAAGGCAGATCTTTCAAAGCTTGCCACGGGTGCGGCTCTTGATATCAAACTTTTCCCGTCAAGCGTAGAGGGAGAGGACGGTTTGCAGGCACTCATTGCCTTAATGCGCGGATTCGTTTTGCTCGGCGGATTTTTCATGCAGCCTGATGTTGTGGATGCGTCAGAGCTTCGCAGGGCACAGGAGCATCCCGAGGATTATCATACTCTTTCGGTTCGTGTTTCGGGGTGGAATGCCCGATTTGTAACACTGAACAAAGAGTGGCAGGATATGGTGATCGAGCAAAATGAACACTGAAATAAAATTAAGAGTAACCGAGATCCAACGCTTTTGTATGCACGACGGTCCCGGTATTCGTACAACCGTTTTTTTGAAGGGGTGTCCCTTGCGCTGCGCGTGGTGTCACAATCCCGAAACGCAAAAAAGAAGCGCAGAGCTTCTTTTCTATCAGAATAAATGCATCGAGTGCGGGGGGTGTATCGCTTCTTGCCCGCAGGGCGCTCATGTCATAGAAAAACAACACGTCATTGACCGTGCAAAATGCACTTTGTGCGCCGAATGTGCAAAGGGGTGTCCAACGGGTGCGTTAGAGATCTGCGGCAACAAATACACGGTCGCGGAGATCCTGTCTGTTGTGGAAAAGGATCGGGCATTTTACGGAAATATCGGTGGCGTAACTCTTTCGGGAGGAGAGCCATTTGCGCAAAAGGAGAGCATGGTTGCCTTGCTGAAAGCTTGCAAAGAAAAAGGATTTCACACCGTGATTGAAACCTGCGGATATGCGGATGCGGATGTTTTGTGTGCGGCAATTCCTTTTGTGGATCTGTTTTTGTGGGATATAAAGGATACCGATGATGAGCGGCACAAGAAATATACGGGTGTTTCGACCCAAAAGATATGGGATAATCTTGTACTGGCGAATGCCCAAGGCGCCAAGACACGCCTGAGATGTATATTGATCAACGGCATCAATACAAATGAAGCGCATTATCATAAAGTTGCGAAGATTGCGTCATCTCTGTCTCATTGTGAGGGTGTTGAGTGGATACCGTATCATGCTTATGGCGGAACAAAGACTACATTTTTGGGTGGGGAGGACAGCGGAAGAAAAGAATGGATTCCCACGCCCGAGCAGATGGAGAAAGCCAAAGAAAGCTTGAAATCTGCCGATGTAAATTTGTTTTGAAACGGCATCTTTTTTGTCAAGACGAGCCAAAGAACGAAGCAACCCAAAAGGGTTGCTTTTTTTCGTTCTTTGGAGGTAGCGGCCAGTTACTTGAATTGGACCGCCAAACCGCTCGCGGTTTGTGCAAGGGTTCTGAATCTGACTCCTGTGCTAACTGTCGCATTGAGAACGCTTGACACCACGGATGTTTTGTGCTATACTAAATTCAGAAAGGCGGTGGATATATGAAATTGTTAAAATCATTATTTAAAAAGAAAAAAGCTGACATTTCCCCATTGCCGCCGTATGATGAAATTGTCAAATCACTATATAATAAAGAGCTTGTATATGCCGACTCATTAAAAATTTGCAAAGTCATATATAGTAATGACAATTCAAAGAGATTTGTGATATTAGAAAGCAATAAGGGATTTTTTAAATATACATATGAGGAAATATGTGTTTGTGATGAGCTTGAGTGGTGTTCTCTTTATGGACATATAGAGAATATGAAGCCCGGCTGGTGGGAGCCAAAAGACAAATCGTTTGCCTATTCTTTTTTTGGTACAGAAAATGAAGCTTTGGCTGCATTAAAATGCGAACCTGAATATAAGCAATTTTTTGAATAGTATATTCACTTTTTCGAAACAGACTAACTCAAAGGACACCTCGAGGTGTCCTTTTTCTACTAGTACGGGAATTCTATTGACACACCACTCATTGTATGCTATAATGAAACCAATAAACCACGAAAGGCAGTGAAGGTGTGAAAAAAGAAAAAATAACATATGGAGCCATAAGGCAAGATTTATTGATGTACGCTAATCGTCAGTTTGAGGTCCAAGACGATTGGAGAATGGCGTATATTATACCAATAACCTTATTGGCGGTTATATTAGGCATACTTCTTAAAAATATTTTCGTGGGATTACTTATTTTTTCTGTTGCTGCTTACCATATTGTTCGTTACGTAATGGAATGTAAGGAATACAATGCAAGCAAAAATGCGATTCTTTCCTTAGCGGAAAGAGGCAATATTTCGATTGCGACTGAAAAACTCAGTCATATTGCTTACGAAACCGTTTGCGAGCCGCGGTCGTACAGCCAAAGAGGACTAAACGACATCAGAACTATAACAGTCTATCATTTTGCCGGTGGTTCATCTTGGCG